>NZ_JBFUJD010000130.1:0-10090 GCF_056401555.1 Caulobacter sp. P4_E5 | reverse complement strand
GGCCGCGTCGGCCGCCGGCGGTTTCGAAGACCAAATGGGCCGTTGCCTGCAGCAGTACGCGAACACCCGCGACGCCGCTCAGGTGATGCTGGAGTGCAGCGCCGCTGACGGCAAGCTGTCCGACTGCAAGGTCGTCGACAACAGCGCCGCCGGTAAGGGCTTCGACAAGGCCGCCATGTGCATCGCCGAAAAGCTCCCGATGGGCGCCAAGACCGGCACCGTGAAGGTCCCCTTCCGCTTCCCGGGCGGCGCGTAAGTCTTACGCGTCGACACCGTTTAGGGGGAAACAATACGCCCTCGCCGGCTTAACCGGCGAGGGCGTCTGCTTGTGGGCTGCCCAAGTCTTCGTAGGCGCCCTTTTTACCTGAATAGTCTTGCCTAGCCGCCGCGCTTGAGAGTCTCGCGGGCGATGACCAGTTGCTGAATCTGGCTGGCGCCTTCGTAGATGCGGAAGATCCGCGCGTCGCGGAGCTCAACCGCCGCGCTTGAGAGTCTCGCGGGCGATGACCAGTTGCTGAATCTGGCTGGTGCCTTCGTAGATGCGGAAGATCCGCACGTCGCGATACAGACGCTCGATGCCATAGTCGGCGACATAGCCGGCCCCGCCGAACACCTGCACGGCCCGGTCGGCGACCCGGCCCACCATCTCCGACGCGAACAGCTTCGAAGCCGCCGCCTCCAGGGTGACATTGTCGCCCGCATCGCGCTTTCTAGCGGTGTCCAGCACCAGTGCCTTGGCGGCCAGGGCTTCGGTCTTGCTGTCGGCGATCATCGCTTGGATCAGCTGGAAGCTGGCGATCGGCTGGCCGAACTGCTTGCGCTCCGAGGCATAGGCCACGCAGTCGGTGATCAGACGCTCGGCCACGCCCACGCAGACGGCGGAGATATGCAGGCGGCCGCGGTCCAGCACCTGCATGGCGACCTTGAAGCCCTCCCCCTCCGCGCCCAGCCGGTTCTCGACCGGCACCCGGACATTATCGAAGGTGACGTCGTGGATGTGGGCGCCCTGCTGGCCCATCTTCTTTTCGGGCTTGCTGACCGAGAGACCCGGCAGGTCGCGCGGCACTAGGAACGCCGAGACGCCGGAACCGCCCTTTGTGTCGGGATCGGTGCGGGCCATTACCGTGAACAGCGACGCCTTGCCGGCGTTGGTGATGAAGCGCTTGTCGCCGTTCAGCACATAATGATCGCCGTCGAGCGTGGCGCGGGTCTGGACCGCGGCGCTGTCCGAGCCGGCCTCGGGCTCGGTCAAGGCGAACGAGGTGATGATCTCGCCGGAGGCGATGCCCTCCAGCCACTTGGCCTTCTGGGCGTCGTCGCCGAACATGACCAGACCCTGGCTGCCGATACCGACATTGGTGCCGAACACCGAGCGGAAGGCCGGCGAGGCGCGGCCCAGCTCGATGGCCACCAGCGCCTCTTCCTCCATGTTGAGGCCCAGACCGCCGAACTCTTCCGGGATCGACAGGCCGAACAGGCCCAGCGCCTTCATCTCCTCGATGACGTCGGCAGGGACGGCGTCGTCCTCGGCCACCTTGGCCTCGATCGGGCGCAGGCGCTCGGCCACGAAGCGCGCGACGGTGTCGATCAGCTGCGTGCGGGTTTCCAGATCGAGGGCCATGCGCTTCCTTCCTGCTTCAAACACTTGTTTTGACGCGGACTGTAGCGATGACCCCCGAGAATGGAAGACCTTAGCTGGAAGCCTTTTCCGCCTGGGCCAGCACGCTCTTGCGCATGCCATAGGCGACATAGACCACCGCTCCGATCAGGTGAGCGATCAGGAAGTAGATCTGGGTCTTGGCCGGCAGACTGTAGAACAGATAGAGGCAGCCCAGGATGCCGGCCGGGGCGACGACCTGCCAGGCCGGCGTCGAGAACACACGTGGGCGGCTCGGCTCACGCCGGCGCAGCACGATCACCGACAGGCCCACGGCGATGAAGGCCGCCAGGGTGCCGGCGTTGGCCAGCTCGGCGATGTCCTTCAGCGACAGGAAGCCCGACAGCACCGCTGACAGGGCCCCGGTCAGCAGGGTCATCAGCACCGGCGTGCCGGTCTTGGCGTTGACCCGCGACAGAGCGCGCGGCAGCAGGCCGTCACGCGCCATGACGAAGAAGATCCGGCTCTGGCCGTACATGAAGGCTAGAATCACGGTCGGCAGGGCGACGACGGCCGCCAGCGCCACCAGCTGCGCCATCTTCGGATGGCTCAGGGTCTCCAGGATGAACACCAGCGGCGCCTCGCTCTTGGAAAACACCTCGGCGCGCGAGGCCCCGATCGAGACGGCGGCGACGATCATGTAGATGGCCGTGCAGACCGCCATCGAGCCGACAATGCCGATGGTCAGGTCGCGCTTGGGGTTCTTGGTCTCCTCGGCGGCGGTCGAAACCGCGTCGAAGCCGTAGAAGGCGAAGAAGATCAGGCTGGCGGCGGCCATGACCCCGACCTTCACACCGTCCGGACCGGCCACGGCGGCGAAGCCTTTGGGCATGAAGGGCGTGAAGTGGCTGGCGTCGAAGGCGGGGAAGCAGAGCGCCACGAAGACCGCCAGGGCGATGATCTTCACCGCCACAAGGACCATGTTGACCGTGGCGCTCTCGCGCGTGCCCAGGGCCAGCAGGCCCGCGACGGCCATCGAGATGATCACGGCCGGCAGGTTGACGACGCCGCCGGCGTGGGGGCCGGCCAGCAGGGCGTCCGGGAAGCCGGCCATCTTGAACAGGCCGTGGGCGTGGGCCGACCAGCCGACCGCGACGGCCGCGCAGACCAGGGTGTATTCCAGAATCAAGCTCCAGCCGACGAACCAGGCCACTGGCTCGCCCATGGCGGCGTAGCTGTAGGTGTAGGCGCTGCCCGCCGCCGGGATCATGGTCGACAGCTCGGCGTAGCAGAGCGCGGCGCAGGCGCAGACCGCGCCGGCGATCAGGAACGACAGGATGACGCCCGGACCAGCCAGCCCCGCCCCAACTCCGGTCAAGGTGTAGATGCCGGTGCCGACGATGGCCCCGACGCCCAGGGCCACCAGGTGCGGCCAGCTCAGGGTCTTCTTCAGCTGATGGCTGTCCGCGTGTCCCGCGGTGATGGTGTCGATGGCCTTGCGGCGCGTCCAGATACTCAAAACTGGGTCCCTCCCGACTCTTGGAGGGCAACATGGGGCGGGTTTCGTCCCCCGCCAAGCTCGTTTGTTAGAAGAAAATTGTCGTCAGGGCATAGGCCAGGATCGCGACGGCCGCCGTGACCGTTCCCAACATGACCGCCAGGCGCGGCTTGACCTCGAGCAGGGCCTTGGGACCCAGCTTGGCCGAGATGGCGCCGACGCCGGCCAGCAGCAGGAAGCTGGAGCAGGTCATCAGCACCGAGACCAGGGCCGGCGGGATCAGGTTCAGGCCGCGCGCGGCGGCCAGAGCCGCGAAGCCCAGCACGAACAGCGGCGGCGCCTTCAGGCCCGACAGAAAGCCTCGCCCCGCGCCGCCTTCGCCGCCACGGGTCAGGACGACGCCGATCAGCACCACCGCCGGGCCCAGCCAGACGATGCGGGCCAGCTTGGCCAGGGCCGCGGTGCTGGCGGTCTCGGGCGAGACCGAGGCGCCCGCGCCGGCCACCTGGGCGACATCATGGATCGACAGGCCGAAGAACACGCCGGACTGGTGGGCGGTCAGGCCCAAGGCGTGAGCCAGGGGCGGATAGGCCAGCATGGCCACAGTCGACAGCAGGTTGACCCCGACGATGACCAGGGCGGTCGTGCGTTGGTTGGCCGGGCTGGCCGGCGCGGCTTGCGACGCGGCCAGGGCGGCGGAGGCGCCGCAGATCGAGCAGGCGGCGGCGGCGATCAGAGCCTCGGCGAAGGGCAGGCCCAGGGCCACGCCGGCGGCCGCGCCAATGGCCAAGCCGCCCAGCACGACGACGCCGCTGGCCAGGATGGCCGGACCGCCCAAGGCGGCGAACTCGGCCCAGCTGATCTGGGCGCCCATCATGGCGACGCCCAGGCGCAGACCGGGCTTGGCGAAGACGTCGAGGCCAGCGCCCAGCTGGCTCTGCAGACCCAGAGCGCCCAGCATCATGCCCAGCACCACGGCGATCAGCGGCGCGGGGGCGTGTAGGCTTTGCGACAGCAGCTTGGCCAGCACCGCCAGCAGCACGCCGGCGACCAGGCCCGGACCCATGCGGCCAGCCCCCATCTTTAGCGCGTCGAGGCGGAGCGCCGCGGCGGTCATCCGCGGACGGTCTCGCCGGAAATCGGCGCCGGGCCGAAATGAGCGTCGGCGAAATGGGCGTTTGCTTGGGCGCAACGATTGGAAAGACGCTCATTCAGGCGCCGGACGGTCTGGCTGCCGGTGCGCTCGAAGGCGAAGGGCAACAGGCCATGAATCAGGCAGGCCAGGCCCGCGCCAATCAGGGTGAAGCCGAAGCTCCAGGCCACGCCCATGTGCTCGCCATAGGTCTCGCCGACGGACTTCGGGTGACGGGTGAATGACGCGAACATGAAAAGCCTCGCTGCTGTGCCGAGGCTTCCCATGATGGCGACGATTCGAAGAAAGGCATTACTGGATTGCGCGATGATCGGGGCGTAGAGAGAATTCCATTCTTCAAAGCTGGGAATCTGGAGATGATTGATCTCGATCAAGCCGATCGGCGCATCTTGGCCATTCTTCAGGAAGACGCCACGGTCGCCATCGCCGACATCGCCGAGCGCGTCGGCCTGACCCAGACGCCGTGCTGGAAACGGGTCAAGCGCCTGCAGGACGCCGGGGTGATCACCGCCCGCGTCGCCCTGCTGGACCGCGAAGCCCTGGACCTGGGGCTGACCGTGTTCGTGGCGGTCAAGACCGGCCGCCACGACGAGGACTGGCTGACCACCTTCGCCGCCGGGGCCAGGGCCTTGCCCGAGGTCGTCGAGTTCTACCGGATGAGCGGCGACGTCGATTACCTGCTGAAGGTCGTGGTCCGCGACATCGCCGCCTATGACCGCTTCTACAAGCGCCTGATCGCTACCGCCCCGCTCACCGACGTGTCGTCCAGCTTCGCGATGGAGCAGATCAAGTTCACGACGGCGCTGCCGATCTGCCCGACCTGACGCGAGCCCCCGACTCCACTGTGACGATCTTCACATACCGGCGTTACGTTTAGAGCTCTAACCGTGAGGCGGCGGAGGTTAGGTCACAACTGGCCAGCCTCCACGCGGACAGAGGACGGTGGGGACCAATGACTGGTGTCGTTTCTAGTCCGCGGGCGGATTTCGCTCGGCCGGAGCATGACCTGCTCCCGGTCGCGCGAGATCCGGCCAAGCGCTTCTTCGACGTCGCGATCGCCTTGGGCATGCTGGTCTTTTTCGGGCCCTTGCTGCTGCTGGTCGCGGCGTCGATCCGCCTCGAGTCGCCTGGCCCGGCGCTGTTCCGGCAGACGCGGGGCGGGCTGAACGGCCGCCCGTTCATGATCTACAAGTTCCGCTCGATGCGCTGCCAGGAGGACGGGACGCGGGTCGTCCAGGCGCTGCGCGACGACGATCGCGTCACCCTGGTCGGGCGCTTCATCCGCAAGACCAGCATCGACGAGCTGCCCCAGCTGCTGAACGTGCTGAAGGGCGACATGTCGCTGGTCGGGCCGCGCCCCCACGCCCAGGCCCATGACGAGCACTATGGCGCGGCGATCCCGGGCTACCCGCTGCGCTTCCGAGCCCGCCCCGGCTTGACCGGCTTGGCCCAGATCCAGGGCCTGCGCGGCGGCACGGCTGACCTCGAGGCGATGACCCAGCGGGTAAAGGCCGACATCGCCTATATCGACACCTGGTCGTTCGCCCGCGATCTTCGGATCGTGCTGCTGACCGTGCCGCACCTGCTGGTAGCCCAGAACGCCTATTGAGGAATGCACGCCGACTGAAGGCTGCTGAAGCCCGGCGCCGCCCGTGCTAACCACGGCTTGGTCCGAACCTTTCGTCGGACCCGCGAGCAGTTCAGTGACGCCATGGCCCTTGTCGAGATGAGCGCGGTCGACGCCGACCACTTCCACGGCGTGATCGTCCCGGCGGCCCAGCCGGTGGTGCTCCGAGGGCTGGTGGCCCACTGGCCCGTGGTCGAGGCCGCCCGAAAAGGCGACGAGGCCCTGTTCGACTATCTGTCCCGCTTCGACCGGCAGGAGCCGGTGGCCACCCTGATCGGCGATCCCGAGGCCGGCGGGCGGTTCTTCTACAACGACGACCTGACCGGCTTCAATTTCAGCACCGGCCGCGCCCGGCTGCGCAAGAGCTTCGACTTCCTGCTGGCCAATCGCGACGCGGCCCGGCCGGCGACCCTGGCCGCCCAGTCGATCGCCGCCGACACCCATCTGCCCGGCTTCAAGGCCGACAATCCCTCGCCGCTGCTGGACCCGGCGATCGAGCCCCGGCTGTGGCTGGGCAACCGGGCCATCGTCGCCGCGCACCAGGATCCGTACGAGAACCTGGCCTGCGTGGTGGCCGGCCGCCGGCGCTTCACCCTGTTTCCGCCCGAAAGCGTCGCCGACCTCTATATCGGCCCGTTCGAGAAGACCCCCGGCGGCCCCCCGATCAGCATGGTGTCGTTCGACGCCCCGGACCTCGAGCGCCATCCCCGCTTCGCCCAGGCCCTGGAAGTCGCCCAAGTGGTCGAGCTGGATCCCGGCGACGCGCTCTACATCCCCTATCTGTGGTGGCATCACGTCCGCTCGCTGGAGCCGGTGAACCTGCTGACCAACTATTGGTGGGCCAGCGAGGCGGGCGAGCGCGGCCAGGCCTTCGACGCCTTCCTGCACGCGGTGCTGGCCCTGCGCGCCCTGCCCGAAAGCCACAGGGCCGCCTGGCGTACGGCCTTCGACCACTATGTGTTCGGCGATCCGCGCGTCGCGACCGCGCATCTGCCGCCGAGCGCCCACGGCATGCTGGGCGACCTCAGCGACGAGGAGGCCCGGCGCATCCGCGGGGTTCTGGGCCAGAAGCTGGCGGACTGAGCCTATTCCGGCCAGAGGTCCTGGACGTCGCCCTTGCGGTTCAGCATGTGGGTGGCGCGCTTGATCAGCATCAAGAGGCGCTCTTTCCGGCCGTCCTTGTCGTAGGTCAGGGTCGTCCGAGCCAGGCCCTCCAGCATGAAGCGGGCGAGGTCGCGGCTGGCCTGGAAGCGCGGGCCGGCCCCGGCGTGCAGGATCTTCAGGAAATGGTCGCCGGCCTGGGCGCGGTCGAATTCCGCCTGGGCGGGGGCCAGCAGGGCGTGGATCGCCGGGTCCGTACGACCGGCCGCCTCCATCTCGGCGAAGGCGGTGAAGGGCACGCTGTGCAACAGGTCCCAGTAGCTGTCGATCGCATGTTCGGTGACGTCGGCGCCGGGCGGCAAGCCGTCGGCGGCGGCCCGGAACAGGGTCGAGCGCTCGGCCTGGATATGGGCCACGGCGGCCTCGACCAGGGCCTCGCGGGTCGGGAAGTGGTAGAGCATCGCCCCGCGTGTCAGTCCCGCCGCCTCGGCGATCGCCGGGTTGGTGGCCGCGTGATAGCCGATCTCGGCGATCAGCCGCATCGCGCAGTCGAGAATCCGCGCGCGGGTCTTCTGCGACTTGGGGGTGTCCTTGGCGAGGCGGGCGGCGTCCATCGGGGTGATCTAGTGCGATGCATGTTGCACCGCAACAGCCAGTCCGGGGCCAAGCGCCAAAAGGGGTTGCTTGATGTCCAGATTTTTGACGATCTTGCCGAAACTGCGTAATTCGCGGGCTGCCGCAGGGGAAGCCTCGACTTAACGGCCGGGAAATCCGCCGCACCCGCATTTCATCAAAGCGACATGCAATCAGCTTAATCGCCAGCCGTTGGCCGCCATCGCTGCGATCAGGGGACGGAGCGATCCTGCGGCGCCACAACGGGGGTTCGCCATGAGCGCCGACGTCGCCGTCCGCCGCTACCGTTCCGTCTTCATCAGCGACCTGCACCTGGGCACGCGGGGGTGCCAGGCTGAGCTGTTGCTGGACTTCATCCGCCACATCGAGTGCGAAAAGCTCTATCTGGTCGGCGACATCATCGATGGCTGGAAGCTGCGCAGCGGTTGGTACTGGCCCCAGGCCCACAACGACGTGGTCCAGAAGATCCTGCGCATGGCCCGCAAGGGCACCGAGGTGATCTATGTCCCCGGCAACCACGATGACCGGATCCGCGACTTCTGCGGCGTCCACTTCGGCGGCGTGATCGTGGCCCGCGACGTGATCCACGAGGCCGCCGACGGCAAGCGCTACCTGGTCGTCCACGGCGACGAGTTCGACGGCGTCGTCCAGCACGCCAAGTGGCTCGCCTTCCTCGGGGATTGGTCCTATAGAACCATCCTCATGCTGAACACTCTGGTGAATCGCCTGCGGCGTCGCCTTGGGTTCGGCTATTGGAGTCTTTCGGCCTATCTGAAGGTCAAGGTGAAGAACGCGTTGCAGTTCATCGAGAACTTCGAAGCCGCGGTGGCCGACGAAGCTCGACGTCGGGGGGTGGACGGCGTGATCTGTGGTCATATCCACAAGGCCGAGATGCGCGACATCGACGGCGTCCAATATATCAACGACGGCGACTGGGTCGAAAGCTGCACGGCCCTGGCCGAGCACGCCGACGGTCGCCTCGAGATCCTCGAATGGGCCAAGCTGCGCTCGTGGTCGGTGATCGACCGCGCCAGCACGCTGGTGACCGCGATCGAAGAGCCCTTGCCGGAGCCGGCCGCCGCCTGATGCGAATTCTGCTTGCGACCGACGCCTGGGAACCTCAAGTCAACGGGGTGGTCCGCACCCTGACCCGGGTGGTCGAGGAACTGCGCGCCCTGGGCCACGAGGTCGATGTCGTCAGTCCGGAACAGTTCCCGACCTTCCCGCTGCCGACCTATCCCGAGATCAAGCTGGCCATCGGCGCCTATGAGCCGGTGCAGGAGCGCTTCAAATCGTTCGAGCCCGAGGCGATCCACATCGCCACCGAGGGTCCGATCGGCCTGGCCGCCCGCCGCATCTGCCTGGAGTGGAAGCTGCCGTTCACGACCAGCTACCACACCAAGTTCCCCGAATATGTCTCGGCCCGCCTGCCGCTGCCGCTGGCGGCCGGCTACACCTACATGCGCTGGTTCCACAAGCCGTCGGGCCGCCTGATGGTGGCCACGCCGACCATGCGCGACGAGCTGGCCAAGCACGGCTTCCGCAACCTGTCGCCCTGGTCGCGCGGTGTCGACACCGACATCTTCAAGCCCCGCGCGCCGGGCGAGCCCGACGTGTTCGAGGGCCTGCCGCGCCCGATCTTCCTCAATGTCGGCCGGGTGGCCGTCGAGAAGAACATCGAGGCCTTCGCCAGCCTCGACCTGCCGGGGACCAAGGTGGTGATCGGCGACGGTCCGCAGCGCGAGGAGCTGGCCGAGAAATATCCCGAGGTGAAGTTCCTGGGCGCCAAGTTCGGCGACGAGCTGGCCCGTCACTTCGGCGGGGCGGACGTCTTCTGCTTCCCGTCCCTGACCGACACCTTCGGCCTGGTGATCCTGGAGGCCATGGCCGCCGGCGTACCCGTGGCGGCCTTCTCGGCCCCCGGCCCGGTCGACATCATCCCCGGCTCCAACGCCGGCGTCCTGGCTCCCGGCCAGACCGACGGGTTGAAGGACGCCTGCCTGGCCTGCCTGGACCTGGACCGCGTCGTGGTCCGCAAGTTCGCCGAGAAGTTCTCGTGGCGCTCGTGCGCGGAAGAGTTCTTCCGCAACCTGCAGCCCTATCCGGAACCGGAAAAGACCCGATTCTGGCGCCGCCTGCGCCGACTGGCCCGCCTGCGGAAGAAGACCGCGGCTTAGATTCACGGTTTCAAGGCGGGTCACTGGCCCCCTCCGCGCCTGCGGCGCTCCTCCCCCGGAGGGGGAAGAAGGATCGCGTGCGCCAACCTTCCGCCCCCTCCCGGGGGCGGACGGCCGCGAAGCGGCCAGGTGGGGGCAAGTGACGTCGGCTTCACGCGGCGATCCGCTGAAGTGTGCTGGGGAGGCGACGGAGCGGCCGGGCGAACCCGGAGACCGTGATGGTTTGTATGTTTCGGCTCGCTTACCGCTCCGCCAGGCTGTTCTCTGCCGTGAGGACGGCGGGCGTGAGCGTTGTCTGCTCGGG
>NZ_JBFUJD010000129.1:0-10308 GCF_056401555.1 Caulobacter sp. P4_E5 | reverse complement strand
TTTCACGGGTGAGGAGGAAACCCTCCTCCCCTGCGGAGCGGGGGAGGTGGATCGCCGCGAATACGCGGCGAGACGGAGGGGGCGCTCGGCTCCCGTCTCTCCCCCCACGCGGACGTTTTCGTCCGTCATGCAAACGCCTCCCCCAAGTCCGCCGGCCTGCCGGACCATCGTCAGATGACCGAGCGGCGAGCGGTGAAATTGACAACGCTGTCCTACGTTGTCATCTTTGTTTTATCCGGACGTCGGGAATCCGGTTGACCGTGGTCTGACCAGCTTAAGAGGCCAGGCCGCGGGTGGGGAGGTCACCAGGTCGAGATTAGACGTGCGAAACCGCGCAAGCGGCGGTCGCGTCTACCTAAAATGGTAACGTTCCCATTCCTTATGGCTAGACGAAACAGGCGTTCGTGACAACGCTTGACGACCAGTGGTCAGTCATGTGATCTGACAACAATGGTCACGGTAACATGATCAATGGTAGCGCTAACGGCGCTGCCGAAAACGAGAACCTGGGGAGGGGACTACAATGGGCACGGCCAATCGGCCGTCCGCGGCTCGCGGACGCAATTCTATCACCAACACTCTGAAATACGGCGCTTCGGTGCTGGTGCTGGGCGCACTGGCCATCGGCGCGCCGGCCATGGCTCAGACCGCGGCCAAGTCCGACGCGGCGACGGTCGACGAGGTCGTCGTCACCAGCATCAAGCAAAGCCTGAAGAGCAGCCAGCAGCTGAAGCAGTCGTCCGAGATCATCGGTGACTCGATCACCGCCGAAGACATCGGCGCCCTGCCGGACCGCTCGGTCACCGAAGCGCTGTCGCGCGTGCCGGGCGTGGCCATCAACCGTTTCGCCGCCGGCGTCGACCCCGACCACTTCTCGGTCGAAGGCTCGGGCGTGGTCGTCCGCGGCCTGAACTTCGTCCGCTCGGAACTGAACGGCCGCGACACCTTCACCGCCAATAACGGCCGCATCCTCAGCTTCGCCGATGTTCCGTCCGAGCTGATGGGCGGCGTCGACGTGTTCAAGAGCCCCTCGGCCGACCTGATCGAGGGCGGCATCTCGGGCACGGTGAACCTGCGCACGCGCCTGCCGTTCGACAGCAAGAAGCGCATCCTGTCGCTGTCGATCGAGAACAGCTACGGCGACCTGTCGAAGAAGTGGCAGCCGACCTATTCGGTCCTGTTCAGCAACCGTTACGACACCGCGATCGGTGAAGTCGGCGTGCTGGCCAGCTTCGTGAACTCCAAGCTGTCGACCCGCAGCGACGCCATCCAGATCTCGAATTTCGGCTGCCGCACCAATCTGGGCGTCGCCGTCGCCACCTGCCCGACGGGCAAGGGCGTGTGGTTCCCGCGCGGCGCGGCGTTCCGCTCCACCGAAAGCGACCGTTCGCGCGAAGGCCGCGCCGCGGCGGTGCAGTGGAAGAGCAACGACGGCGCCATGCAGGCCGCGTTCCAATATCTGCGCTCGGAATCGACCACCAAGTGGACCGAGCACGCGATCGAAATCGCCACCGACAACGTCGCCGGCAACGGTGACTCGCGTCCGGCGGCCGGCACCAGCTTCACCTTCGACGACCGCGGGATCTTCACCAACGGCGTGATCACCGGCACCACCGGCTGGCGCGCCGACCAGAACGGCGCCGATCCGCGCACGCCGATCGACGGCCTGCAGTCGAACAACGTCCGTCGCGACGAAGACAACACCAACATCACCTCGGACTACGGCTTCAACTTCAAGTGGACGCCGAACGAGCACTGGGGCTTCCTGTTCGACGCCCAGCACGTCGATTCCAAGGTCAACGGGATCAGCATGGGCCTGTGGGGTTCGACGTTCCAGAACGCCGCCATCACCCTGCACGGCAACGACCTGCCGGACGTGAAGTTCACCGCGCCGTCCAACGGCACGACGGTGTCGAACTGCGCCCCGTTCAACAACAACTGCCCGTCGTACGCCCGGGGTACGCACAGCAGCCTGAGCGACCCGTACAACAACTTCTGGCGCTCGGCGATGGACCACATCGAGCAATCGGAAGGCACCGAGGACGCGGTCAAGTTCGACGTCGAATACAAGTTCAACAACGACACCTGGTTCGACTCCGTCAAGGCCGGCGTGCGCTGGTCGGAGCGCGACCAGACCACCCGCTTCTCGACCTACAACTGGGGCGTGCTCTCGGAAATCTGGGGCAGCGGCGGCCCGGTCTGGTTCGACGACCAGATCAACGGCAACCCCAACACCGCGGGCGGCGAAACCAGCAAGCGGGTGACCGAGACCTTCGCCTTCGACAACTTCCTGCGCGGCAAGACCGGCGTGCCGACCGGCTCGGACCCGCGCCTGTTCTTCTCGCAGAACGTGGTCGACAACTATGGGGCCGTGTCGCAGTTCGCGATGTCGGTCGGCGACGAGTGGCGTGACCGCCTGGCGGGCAGCTGCCCGCAGAACTGGGTCCCGCTGGCGCAGCGCTGCGGCGTCAACGCCGGCACGCCGTTCCGTCCGCAGGAAATCAACCCGGTCAACGAGAAGACCAAGTCCGCCTATCTGATGGCGCGATTCAAGGGTGACCTGAACGACCTGCGCGTCAGCGGCAATATCGGCCTGCGCTATACCAAGACCGACCGCGTGGCGAGCGGCTTCCTGGCGTTCCCGATCGCGACCGGCCTGTCGACCGACCAGGCCTGTAATGACGCCTTCATCCAATGGCAGGCCTTGCCCGAGCCGAAGGCGCCCTTCGCCCCCTCGTCGTTCTGCGGGCTCACGCCGGCGGTTCGCGCCGCCGCGCGGAACTGGCAGAACGGCGCCACGACGCCGAGCACCGCCAAGGCCTCGTTCGAGTACTGGCTGCCCAGCTTCAACCTGAAGGTCATGGCCCCGCACGGCGTGCAGTATCGTTTCGGCCTGTCCAAGACGATCACCCCGCCGGACATCGGCCTGACCCGCAACTACTACAATCTGTCGCTGAACACGAACAACGACGGCATCATCAACGGGTCGCCGTCGGGCAATGTCCCGGTCGGCAATCCCTATCTGAAGCCGACCCAATCCAAGAACATCGACGCTTCGGTGGAATGGTACTTCGCCCCGGTCGGCTCGCTGACCGTCGCGGCCTTCTACAAGCAACTGACGGACGTCAACTTCAACTCGATCACCCGCATCCCGTTCACCAATAATGGCGCGACCTTCGACGTCGTGGTGACCCAGCCGGGCAACTCCAGCAAAAAGTCCACAGTCAAGGGCTTCGAGGTCGGCTACCAGCAGTTCTACGACTTCCTGCCCAAGCCGTTCGACGGCCTCGGCATCAACGCCAACTACAGCTACATCGAAAGCAAGGGCGTGCCGCAAAGCACGCTGTCGGCGACCGATCCCGACGTGGCCGCCGGCCGCATCACCACGGTCGACACCAGCAAGCTGCCGCTGCAGGGCCTGTCCAAGCACAACGCCAACTTCGCGGTCATCTACGAGAAGGGCAAGATCTCGGCGCGCCTGGCCTACAACTGGCGCTCGGACTTCCTGCTGACCGTCCGCGACGTGATCATCCCCTACGCGCCGATCATGAACGAGGCGACCGGCCAGCTGGACGGCTCGCTGTTCTACACGGTCAACGACAAGGTGAAGGTCGGCGTGCAGGGCGTGAACCTGCTGAACGAAACCACCCGGACGACGCAGGTCCTGAACGACGACCTGCTGAAGACCGGCCGCTCGTGGTTCATGGCCGACCGCCGCTACACGGTGGTGCTGCGCGCCAGCTTCTAAGGTCTGGGATCGCCGGTCCGGGCTTTGCGCCCGGGCCGGCGGCTCCGGATGGGTTTCGTCCTACCGCCTCCGGTCTCCGGAGTTCGGAACGGCGAGACCCGGTACTCCTGCCAATCTTGGCGCGCACCGTTCCTCCAAGACGGTGCGCGTTTTCTTGGAGCCCGAGTATGCGTCCCTCCCGCAGAGATCTCCTGGCCCTGGGCGCGGCGGCGACCTTCGCCACACCGGCGTTCGCCGCCGAAGGCCCCGCCCTGCGCGACCTGGCCAAGGCCAAGGGCCTCTATTTCGGCAGCGCCGTCGGGGCCGGGCCGAAGGGCGCCCTGACCGGCTCGTTCGAGGATCCCAGGTACCGCGAGATCCTGGCCCGCGAGTGCGGCGTGCTGGTGCCCGAGAACGAGCTCAAATGGTACGTGGTCCGCGCCAAGGGGCCGGACAGCTTCGACTTCGAGCGCGCCGACCGCATCGCCGAGTTCGCCAAGGCCAACGGCCAGGCCCTGCGCGGCCACACCCTGCTGTGGCACCACCCGCAGTGGTTCCCGGCCTGGGTGAAGACCTACGACTTCGGCCCCCGCCCCGCCGAGGCGGCCGCCAAGATGGTCACCGAGCACATCCAGACCCTGTGCAAGCACTACCCGCAGATGATCTCGTGGGACGTGGTCAACGAGACGGTCGATCCCAAGGACGGTTCGATCCGGAACACGGTCTTCTCCGACGCCATGGGCAAGGAGCCGGTGCTGGACCTGGCCTTCCACGTCGCCCGCGAGGCGGCCCCCAAGGCCCGGCTGGTCTATAACGACTATATGAGCCAGGAGGTCGGCAACGCGCAGCATCGGGCCGGGGTGCTGAAGCTGCTGGAAGGCTTCAAGAAGCGCGGCACGCCGGTCGACGCCCTGGGCGTCCAGAGCCACATCGGGGCCGAGAACGCCGACAGCTTCACGGGCTTCGGCAAGCCGCAGACCAAGGAATGGACCGCGTTCCTCGATGAGGTCACCGGCATGGGCTATGACCTGCTGGTCACCGAGTTCGACGTCCACGACAAGGGCCTGCCCGCCGCCTTCGGCCCGCGCGACGCCGAGGTCGCCGCCTACGCCAAGGCCTTCCTCGACCAGATGCTCAGCTACCGCCAGACCAAGGAGGTGCTGGCCTGGGGCATGGTCGACAAATATTCGTGGCTGCAGAACCAGTGGCTGCGCCAGGACAAGGCCCCCAAGCGCCCGACCCTGTACGACGACCACTACAAGCCCAAGCCGCTGCGCGAAGCGGTGGCGGCGGCGCTGAAGGCGGCGCCGGCGCGGTAAGACAAGTGAACGCCCCCTCCGTCGCGACGCGTATCCGCGTCGCGCCACCTCCCCCGTTTCACGGGTGAGGAGGGGAGGGCGTCATCCTCCCTCGTGCAACGGGGGAGGTGGATCGCCGCGAATACGCGGCGAGACGGAGGGGGCGCTCAACGCGGCCCAAGGGAGATGCGTATGATCAGACTGACCTTGGCCCTGGCGCTTCTGGCGACCACAGCCCCCCTGGCCGCGAACGCCGCCCCCCAAACCGCCGCCTTCAGCAACTTCGTCTACCAGGGCAGCGACCCCTCGGACGCGGTCAAGGTCGCCCCCGGCCAGTACCGCAACCCGATCCTGCAGGGCTTCCATCCCGACCCGTCGATCACCCGGGTGGGCAAGGACTACTACCTGGTCAACTCGACCTTCGCCTGGTTCCCGGGCCTGCCGATCTTCCACTCGACCGACCTGGTCCACTGGACCCAGATCGGCAACGCCCTGGACCGGCCGGGCATGCTGGACTTCAAGCGTCTGGGCCTGTCGCGGGCCGTGTTCGCGCCGGCGATCGATCACCACGACGGCCTGTTCTACATCCTCAACACCTGCGTCGACTGCGGCGGCAATTTTCTGATCACCGCCAAGGATCCGAAGGGRCCGTGGTCAGACCCGGTGTGGCTGCCGGAGGTGGGCGGCATCGACGCCTCGATCTTCTTCGACGAGGGCGGGGAGGGGGGCGGCCGCGCCTGGATCGTCAACAACGACAACCCGCCCGGGCCGGCCGAGTACAGCGGCCACCGCGCCATCTGGATCCAGGAATACGACCAGAAGACCCGCAAGACGATCGGCCCGCGCACCGTGCTGCTGGACAAGGGCGTCAACCCGGCCGCCAAGCCGATCTGGCCCGAAGGCCCGCACATCCTGAAGAAGGACGGCTGGTACTATCTGGTCGCCGCCGAGGGCGGCACGGCCGAGGGCCACAGCCAGGTGGTGCTGCGCGCCAAGGCGGTCACCGGGCCATACGTTCCGTATAAGGACAATCCGATCCTGACCCAGCGCGGCTTGCCCAAGGACCGGCCGCTGCCGATCACTTCGGCCGGCCACGCCGACCTGGTCGATACGCCGGACGGAAAATGGTGGGCGACCTTCCTGGCCGTGCGGCCCTATGGCGACGACCTCTACAACACCGGCCGCGAGACCTTCCTACTGCCGGTCGAATGGAAGGACGGCTGGCCGGTCATCCTGGAGAACGGCAAGACCATTCCCTATGCGGCGGCCGCGCCGAAGCTGCCCGCCGCCAAGGGCGAGCCGAATTCGGGACCGTTCAAGGTGGCCGAGACCTTCGCCGGGCCGGAGCTGCCGAAAAGCTGGATGACCATGCGCATCCCGACCTCGCGCTGGTGGTCGGTCAAGGGCGGGACGCTCAGCCTCCAGGCGCGCGCGGCCAAGATCGGCGACAACGACCAGCCCTCGATGTGGGCCCGCCGCCAGCAGCACATGAACGCCAGCGTCTCGACCACGGTGCGCTTCGCGCCCAAGGCCGACGGCGACAAGGCCGGGCTGGTGGCCGTGCAGAACGACGACTTCTACTGGTTCGTGGGCCTGGTCCGGGCCGGCGGCAAGACCCTGGTCCGGGTCGAGAAGCGGACAGGCAAGGGCGATCCGGTGGACGGCGTGGCGGTGGCCGAAAAGCCGATTTCCCTCAAATCCGGCCAAGGGCTGAATTTGAAGATCACCGCCAAGGCCGGGACCCTGGACTTCGCCTACGGGACCGCGCCCGGCAAGTGGGAGACGCTGAAGGCCGGCGCCGACGGGACCACGCTGAGCACCAAGGTCGCCGGCGGTTTCGTCGGGACCATGCTGGGCGTGTATGCGCACGGGGCGGAGAAGTGAACGCCCCCTCCGTCTCGCCGCGTATTCGCGGCGATCCACCTCCCCCGTTTCACGGGTGAGGAGGGTGCGGCTTTCCTCCTCCCCTGCGTAGCGGGGGAGGTGGCGCGCTGCGGATACGCAGCGTGACGGAGGGGGCGTCCCCCAAATTTCGCCGCGAAGTTCGGCTCAAGGATCGCTACGGTGCCGCCACCGGAATCGAACCTCGAAAGACCCCATGCGCTTCTTCGCTCCTCTCGTCCTCGCCGCCGTCCTGACCGCCGGCGCCGCCCACGCCCAGGTGCAACCGTCGGCCCCGCCGCAGCTGAACGCCGGCCCCTCGGCCGGCGCCCTGGCCGGCAAGGCCTTCCTGGAGAAGAACGCCAAGGCTCCGGGCGTGGTCACCCTGCCGTCGGGCTTGCAGTACAAGGTCGTGACCGCCGGCGCGAAGGACGCCCCGTCGCCCAAGCTCGGCGACATCATCAAGGTCCATTACGAGGGCAAGCTCTTGAACGGCACGGTGTTCGACTCGAGCTTCGCGCGCGGCAAGCCGGCGATCATGCCGGCCGACGGCCTGATCCCGGGCTGGCTGGAAGCCCTGCCGAAGATGAAGGTCGGCGACGAGTGGACGCTCTACATCCCGTCCGACCTGGCCTACGGCTCGCGCGACATGGGCGAGATCCCGCCGGACAGCACGCTGGTGTTCCGGTTGCAGCTGCTGGGGATGCTGGCGGTCGATTAGGGACGGCTACTTGCCCCCTCCGGGCCTTCGGCCCTCCTCCCCCGGAGGGGGAAGAAGGATCGCGGCGTCTTCTTCCCCCTCCGGGGGAGGAGCGCGAAGCGCGGAGGGGGCAAGTGACCGGGTCTATACCTTCCGGCTCTTCATCAGCGGCTGGATCCTCTCCCCGAAGTCCTCCACCCCCTTCACGAAGTCATCAAACGTCAGCAGCACGCCGGCCGTGCCGGGCACCGCGGCGATCTCGTCCATCATCCGGGCGATGCTTTCATAGCTGCCGACCAAGGTGCCCATGTTCAGGTTGACCGCCGATTCCGGCGCGGCCAGCTGGGTGGTGTTGGTGGTGGCGCCAGCCTTGGCGTTCGGGGCCGCTTGGTTGGTCAGCCAGGCCAGGGCCTCCTGGTCGGCGCCGGCCCGGTAGGACTGCCACTTGGCCATGGCCTTCTCGTCGGTCTCGTCGGCGATGATCATGAACAGCAGGAACGACTGCACGTCGCGGCCGGTCTTCTCGGCCGCCGCTTCCAGCCGCTTGTTGACCCCGGCGAAGGCGGTCGGGGTGTTGACGCCCTTGCCCAGGGCGAAGCTGTAGTCGGCATATTGGGCCGTGAAGGCCAGGCCCTCGTCGGACGAGCCGGCGCAGATCAGCTTGGTCTCCTTGGGGTGCGGGCTGACCCGGCAGTCGTCCATGGTGAAGTACTTGCCCTTGAAGTCCGAAACCCCGGTCTCCAGCAGCTCCTTCAGCACGGTCGTGTATTCGGCCAGGTAGTTGTAGCGGTCGGTATAATGCTCCTCGCCCGGCCACAGGCCCATCTGCGAGTACTCGGCCTTTTGCCAGCCGGTCACCAGGTTGATGCCGAAGCGGCCCGGCGCGATCGAGTCGATGGTCGAGGCCATGCGGGCGACGATGGCCGGCGGGATGGTCAGGGTGGCGACGGTGGCGAAGATCTTGATCTTCGAGGTCACGGCCGCCAGGCCCGACATCAGGGTGAAGCTCTCGAGGTTGTGCTCCCAGAACTGGGTCTTGCCGCCAAACCCGCGCAGCTTGATCATCGAGAGCGCGAAGTCGAAGCCGTACTTCTCGGCCTTCTGGGTGATCTCCTTGTTCAGCTCGAAGCTGGGCATGTATTGCGGCGAGGTCTCGGAGATGAGCCAGCCGTTGTTGCCGATGGGAATGAAGACGCCGACCTGCATGGGATTATTGCCCCCTCGTTGAATTGGAGATGCTCCCCCGCGATGCGGGGGAGCTGTCGCGGAGCGACTGAGGGGGCAAGCTGGACGCATGCCGCGTTAGCCCCCTCCGGCCCTCTGGGCCACCTCCCCCGCGTCGCGGGGGAGGAGCGGGAAGAAGAAGAGGCATGCTCAAACCCCCTCCAGAAACTTCACCAGACCTTCGTTGAAGGTCTCGGGATCGGTGACCGTGAAGCCGTGGCCGCCCCAGGGGACGACCTGCAGGTCCGCGTTCGGCAGCCTTCCGGCCATGCGCTGCGAGCACGACACCGGCACCAGCATGTCGTCGGCGCTGGCGCTGATCAGCACCCGGTGGGTGATGTCCTCCAGCCTCGTGTCGACGTCGAAGGCCAGCAGGGCAGCAATGCGGGCCAGCACTGCCTCGCGCGGCGGGAAGCCGGCCACGTGGTGGGCCTCCTCGGCCATCAGCCGGTCGTGGTTCCGCGAGATCCAGTCGGCCGGATAGAGGAAGATCGGCTGGGCGTGGACGTAAGCGCCGGGCCCGCTGTCGTTCAGCAGGCAGATGCGGGTGTCGAAGCAGCGCTTGATGTGCGGATCGGGCCGCGACCAGCCGTTGACCACCACCAGCTTGCCCAGCCGGTCGGGATGCGACAACGCCAGGGCCAGGCCGGCATTGCCGCCCGCCGCGTGGCCGACCACGTGGGCCTTCTGGAGACCGAGCGCGTCCATGACCTTGACCATGTCGTCGGCCATGTTCTGGACGGCATAGGGAGACGGCAGTTCGCGCACGCTGCGGCCCGTGCCGCGGTGGTCGTACAGCACCACCGGCCAGCGCTCGAGCAGGGCCGCCATCTGCGGGGCCCAGAAGGCGCCCGAGCCGCCCAGGCCCGACGACAGCAAGACGACCTCGCGGCCGGCCACGGGACCGCCGTGCAGTTCGTAGTGGATGCCGTCGACGGTCCCGGAGGTCATGGCGCTACTTCTTGCCGACGTGGGCGACGCTGGCGATCTCGACCACGAAGCCGGGCTTCACCAGGCCGCACTGGATGCAGTAGCGGGCCGGCTTGTCGCCGGGGAAGTACTCGGCATAGACCTTGTTGATCGTCTGGTAGTAGCTCCAGTCGGTCAGGAAGATGTGGTTCATGGTGATGTCTTCCATGGTCCCGCCGGCGGTCTCGATCACCGACTTGATGGTCTCCAGCACCTGCCGCGTCTGGGCCTCGGCGTCGTCGGGGAAGGCGACGTTGTTGTCCTTGTCGAAGGCCAGGGTGCCCGAGACATAGACCACGCCGTCGGCCATGGTCCCGGGCGAGAACGGCGCGATCGGCGTGCCCGTGCCGGGCGGGGTGATGACGGTCTTGGGCATCTTGGTTTCCTTCATCCGATCCTAAAGCGTGTCATCCCGGCCGCAGCGAAGCGGAGAGCCGGGACCCAGGGGCCGCCGCATCGCGCTTGGCCCCTGGGTCCCGGGTCGGCCTACGGCCGCCCGGGATGACACG
>NZ_JBFUJD010000128.1:0-10854 GCF_056401555.1 Caulobacter sp. P4_E5 | reverse complement strand
TCGCTGCACTGAATTCGTCGCTTAACCTCGACCATGGGGTTCAACCAGTCTTCTTCGCCTCGCTGACGAATATTTCACTACAGAAATCCGCCTTACCCCGATTTAACTTGGACGTTCGACGATCGCCGTTCATTGCTGCAACCGTCGGTTTGGGGGAGCACGGTTTCGAATGTCGCTGGCCTTGGCCACTCTTCTTTATGAGTGGCGTCGTTATATGGCGGCCGTAGTCGCCCTGGCCTTTTCCGGCCTCCTCGTCCTGGCTCAGGTCGGCATGTTCGTCGGCATCGGCAAGGGTTTCACCGCCCAGATCGACCGCGCCCGCGCCGACGTCATGGTGCTGGGCCCCGGCGCCAAGGCGCTGTTCGGTGGCCCCTCGGGCCTGCCGCGTCGGATGATTCCGCTGGTCTACAGCCATCCCGAGGTCGTCCAGGTGGCGCCGCTGGACGGCTCCGGCGGCCGTTTCCAGAACATCCTGTCGCCTGAGCAGCAGGCCAAGGAAGAGGCTCGCGCCAAGAAGGCCGGCAAGGGCAAAGGCAAGGGCGGCTCGTCCCGCAAGAGCGAGTTCGTCAACGTCACGGTGATCGACGCGATCCCGGGCTATGTGACCGTGCCGACCGACTACACCCAATCGATGCTCGAGGCCCTGCGCCGCCCCTACGCCGTGGCGGTGGACGAAACGGCCCTCAAGCGCCTGGGCGTCAAGAAGGGCGACCGCGCCCTCTACAACGGCAAGACCATCACCATCGCCGTCGTCACCCACGGCTATCCGAACATCATCCAGCCGACCCTGGTCATGTCGCGCGACACCCTGCGGATGCTGGGCGAGGCCGACACCGGCCAGCGCGTCGGCCCGCTGATGGTCGAGATCCGCGACCCGGCCCGCGCCGAGATCGTCGCGGCGCAGCTGAACAAGAAGGCGGACGGCAAGTTCCGCGCCTGGACCCGTCAGGAGCTGGCCGACGCCAATTCCGGCGCCATGCTGGACGACCAGATCATCGGCATCATGCTGGGCTTCTCGGCCTTCCTGGGCCTGCTGATCGGCGTGGCCATCACCTGGCAGACCCTGCGCGGCGCGATCATGGCCAACATCAAGGAATTCGCCAGCTTGCGCGCCCTGGGCGTCTCGATGGGCGACCTGCGCAACATCGTCATGGAGCTGAGCTTCTGGGTCGGCATCGTCGGCGTGCTGGCGGCGGGCCTGCTGACCTGGCTGGTCACCCTGCTGGCCAGCGCCGGCGGCGTGCCGATGTACTTCCCGCCGACCCTGGTGATCGTCGTGGCCGTGTTCCTGGTGATCATCGCCATGCTCTCCGGCTTCCTGTCGCTCGGCATCCTGAAGAACAGCCAGCCCGCGGACCTGCTGCGATGAGCAACGATCACAGCCACAAACGCGGCGAGAGCGCGCTCTCGGCCAACGGCCTGGTCAAGCGCTTCAAGACCGGCCGCACCTTCATTGAGGTGCTCAAGGGGGTGGATTTCGACGCCAAGCACGGCGACGTGACCATGGTCATGGGTCCCTCGGGCTCGGGCAAGTCGACCCTGGTGGCGGCGCTATCGGGCCTGCTGAAGCCCGACGAGGGCAGGGTCACGGCGCTGGACACCGACGACCTGTGGTCCTTGTCGCGCAGCAAGATCGACCGGTTCCGGCTCGACCACTGCGGCTTCATCTTCCAGGGCTTCAACCTGTTCCCGGCCCTGACGGCCAAGCAGCAGGTGATGACGGTGCTGAAGTACCAGAGCATCGGCCCCGGCGAGGCCTCGCGGCGCGCCCAGGCGGCTTTGGAATCGGTGGGCCTTGGTCCGCGCGTCAACCAGCGGCCGTCCGAGCTGTCGGGCGGCGAGAAGCAGCGCGTGGCCATCGCCCGCGCCCTGGCCAAGAACCCGAACCTGATCTTCGCCGACGAACCGACCTCGGCCCTCGACGGCAAGAGCGGCGAGACGGTGATCAAGCTGCTGCGCGCGGCCGCCACCGAGCGCGGCGCGGCGGTGATCTGCGTGACCCACGACCCGCGGCTCGAGGCCTATGCCGACCGCGTCATCCACATCGAAGACGGCCGGATCCTGGACGACGTGCGTAGAACGCCCGACGCCAATCCCGCGCCGCTCAGCCACTGATTTTCTGGGGGAAACTCTGATGCCCGGCTTCCTGCGCCGTCCCGCCTTCTGGGTCGTTCTGATCATCATCGTGCTGCTCGGCGGCGGCTTCTTCTATGCGAAGAAACAGGCCGCCGAAAAGAAGAAGCAACTCGAAGTGGCCGCCGCCCAGGAGGAGCCCTCGCCCTACGCGGCCATCGCCCAAGGCAAGGCCGACGTCGAGGGCGGCGTGATCCAGGTGGCCGCGCGCCGCCAGGGCATCGTCCGCGAGGTGTTCGTCCAGGAAGGCGACGTCGTCACCCAGGGCCAGCCGCTGGCCAAGCAGGAAGACGACGACGTCCGCCTAGCCGCCCAGACGGCGGCCGCCAGCCTGGCCTCGGCCAAGGCCCAGCTGCAGCTCTACCAGGTGCAGCTGCGCACGGCCCAGCGCGAGTACAATCGCCTGCAGGGCCTGGCGGCCTCGAACTACGTCGCCGCCCAGAAGCTGGACGCCGCGCGCGACCAGATCGCCTCGGCCCAGGCCAATATCGGCGCCCAGCAGGCCGCGATCAGCGTCGCCGCCGCCCAGGTCGCCCAGGCCCAGTACAATCAGGAACTGACGATCATCCGCGCGCCGGCCAACGGCCGCATCGCCCGCCGCCAGGCCAATCCGGGCGCCGGCGCCTCGACCCTGAACGTGACCGCCATGTTCGACCTCGAGCCGAACACCCAGCGCATCGTCCGCGCCGAGATCGTCGAGGCCGACATCCCGAACGTGAAGATCGGCCAAGAGGTCGAGATCCAGCCGGAAAGCAATCCGGACCTGACCTATCTCGGCAAGGTCCTGCGCCGCGCCGCCGTGTTCGGCGCCCGCAAGCTGGCCTCGGACGATCCCAGCCAGCGCAGCGACGAGCGCGTCGTCGAGGTGGTGGTCAGCGCCGACGGCGCCCCGCTGCTGGTCGGCCAGCGCGTCCTCGTGAAGTTCATGAAGCCGGGCCAGAAGGCCGGCATCAAGCGCGACAAGCCCACCCAGCCGGTGGCCGGCGGCATGACCAAGAAGTAGGCCTAGGCCGAAGGAGGAGAGCGGACGGCGAACGTCCGCTCTCGACCCTAGGCGGACGCTCCCCAAACCCCTCTCTCTGAGAGAGAGGGAGGGGCCCACGCCGCAGGCGTGGGAGGGTGAGTGGTTACACCCTTTCCGAACGACGCTCCGGCCAAAGCGGCGGCGGCGGCGGTGCAAGCCCGGGTTCACTTTTGAGATACTTCAATGGAAGGCTCGGGATTTTCCGGTAGCGGTGAAACCACTCACCCTCCCACCGCTTCGCGGCGGGCCCCTCCCTCTCTCCCAGAGAGAGGGATTCCGGATGTCCGCCATCCACCCCTATCCGACCGCAGGAACGTTCACTGTCCCACCGACTACGGGGATTGACGCGTTTCTATCCTCGGCGTTCACGACATCGAATTTAGGAAAATCAATCGCTTGTCGATTTTACGCGTATCTGAATGATCCGCGTTCAACCCCGCTCCATACTAACTCCACCTGACGGCTTGGAAGGGACGTCCGGCCGGCGATCGTGACGGCTGTCAGGGGTGGTCGAGCGGGTAGCGCTCGCCGGGTCTCTTCGGAGGCTCGCCTTCGCGGCGGATCCAGCGGCGGGTTCCCTGAAACATCGGGACAAAACCCTGGCGGCGAAGGCTTGGCGGACGCAGCAGGCATGGGCTGAAATCGCCCGTGCATTCCGGGACCGGGGTCGTCGCCCCGGCCCGCCCGTCGGGGGCCTCTTTCGGAAGCAGGTTAAAACCCCGCGCGTCGAGGGCTCACCGGATAACGGCTGCGCGGAGCGCTCGGCTTCGTCGAAACGGTAACACTCAAATCCACCTCCGGGCGTCGCCCGGYGCTCCGCCTCCCTTCCATGCCTTCAGCAGACAGCCGCGTGAGGTCGAGGACTTGCGCGCGCTGCCCAGCGCCCTTGACGCCCCTGCCCTCGCGCCGCACAAACGCGTCAAACCAAACACGCGTTTGAGGGAGACTTGGGCATGGCGGACATCCGCTTCGACGGCAAGGTGGCGATCGTCACGGGCGCGGGCGGCGGGCTCGGCCGACAGCACGCCCTGGAGCTGGCCCGGCGCGGCGCCAAGGTGTTGATCAACGACCTGGGCGGCAGCGTCGACGGCTCGGGCGGCTCATCCGAAGCGGCTCAGAAGGTCGTCGAGGAGATCAAGGCCTTCGGCGGCGAGGCCATCGCCAACGGCTCGTCGGTCACCGACGACGCCGGCGTCGCCCACATGGTCCAGCAGGCCATGGACCAGTGGGGCCACATCGACATCCTGATCGCCAACGCCGGCATCCTGCGCGACCGCACCCTGACCAAGATGGCGCTCGAGGACTTCGAGGCCGTCATGCAGGTCCACGTCTGGGGCACCTTCAAGCCGATCAAGGCGGTCTGGGACATCATGAAGGCCCAGAACTACGGCCGCATCGTCGTGACCACCTCGTCGTCGGGCATGTACGGCAACTTCGGCCAGTCCAATTATGGCGCGGCCAAGATGGCGATCCTGGGCCTGATGAACACCCTCAAGCTGGAGGGCGCCAAGAACGACGTGAAGATCAACGCCATCAGCCCGGTCGCGGCCACCCGCATGACCGAAGGCCTGATGCCGCCCGAAGTGCTGGCCAAGCTGGCTCCGGAATACGTCACGCCGGGCGTCATCTACCTGGCCTCGGACGAAGCCCCGACCGGCGCGATCCTGACCGCTGGGGCCGGCGCCTTCGCCCTGGCGCGCATCTACGAGACCGAAGGCGTCTATCTGGGCGAAGGCGGCCTCTCGGCCGAGGAGGTTCGCGACAGCTGGAACAAGATCACCGCCGAGGATGGCCAGAAGGCCTACTTCAACGGCGGGGAACAGGGTCAGAAATTCTTCCGCAAGATGTCCGGCGGTTGACGTTACGGAAGCATAGATGGCGCGCGAATACCCACGCTTGAGCAACATTTGACATAACGGCGATTGATACGAGGGCCTCGCGCCCTCGTTTCTTTAACAGAACTGACAAAATTCATACCTACGTCAATTAATAGCAACGCTATTTGAGCAGATGCGTTAAAGGCGGCGCTCCTCGAGCGCCGCAAAGGCGCTCGGCGGACTTCTCCTCCCCAAGAAGGTCGCAGTCACCATGTCTCTCTCGCGTACCAGCCTCGCCGCCGGCGTCGCTCTGCTGGCGCTCGTCGCCACTTCCCAGGCCGCCGCTTCGGCCTTCTACCTGCAGGAACAGTCGGTGCGCGGCACCGGTCGCGCCTATTCCGGCGAAGTCGCCGACAAGGGCGTTGGCAGCTTGTGGTGGAACCCCGCCTCGATCGCCGGCATCGAGCGTAGCGAAGGCTATCTGGGCCTCCACGCCATCCTGGTCGACTCCAAGGTCACCGACAACGGCTCGACCATCACCCGTCCGATCCCGCCAACCGGCCTGACGACGCCGATCGGCGGCGAAAACCGCGCCGCCAAGCCGATCAACAACGGTATCGTGCCGAACCTGGGCGGCGCCTTCCGGATCAACGACAAGCTCTCGCTGGGTCTGTCGATCGCCGCGCCGTACAACTTCACCACCGAGTACAGCAAGGCCAGCTGGACCCGCTATGACGCCCTGAAGTCGCAGCTGCGCACGGTCAATGTCGACGGCGGCGTGGCCTACAAGGTCAACGACCTGATCGACCTGGGCGTGGGCGTCACGGCCATGTACGCCGACGCCGAACTGACCAACGCCCTGCCGAACATCTCGCCGCTGCAACCCGACGGCGCCCAGTCGCTGAAGGGCGACGGCTGGGCTTACGGCTATACGGTCGGCGCTCAACTGCACCCGTCCAAGAGCCTGACGATCGGCGCCAGCTATCGCTCGAAGATCGACCAGAAGCTGAAGGGCACGGTGACCGTCGGCGGTCTGCTGGCCCCGATCCCGGCCGCCAACAACTTCTCGACGGACGGCGAGGCCAAGATCACCCTGCCGTGGATCGCCAATCTCGGCGCCCGCTGGGCCGTCAACGACAAGCTGACCCTGAACGGCTCGGTCAGCCGCGTCGGCTGGAGCGAGTTCGACGCCATCCGCGTCAAGTTCGCGACCAGCGCGACCGCGAGCGTTCAAGACTACAAGAACATCACCACCTACGCGGTCGGCCTGGACTATCAGGCCACGCCGCGCCTGACCCTGCGCACCGGCGTCCAGTACGACCCGACCCCGACGCCGGACGTCGGCCGCACCGCCCGCGTGCCGGACGGTGACCGCATGATGTACGCCACCGGCGCCACCTGGGCCGCGACGGACAATCTGAAGCTGGACGCGGCGATCAACTACATCGTGTTCGACAAGAGTAAGATCAACCGCACCGACGTGACCGCCACCGGCTCGACCGTGAACCTGCGCGGCGACGTGGAAGGCTCGGCCGTCGTGCTGTCGACAGGCGCGCGCTTCAGCTTCTAAGGCGGGCGCATCGCTGAAACGGAAGGCCCGCCCGGATCACTCTGGGCGGGCTTTTCATTAAAAACTGTCATCCCGGCCAAGCGCGAAGCGCGCCGAGCCGGGACCGCCGGAAGCGCCGAGCCTGTCGCGGTCCCGGGTCTTCGCCCGGGATGACAGGAGCCTAGTCGCTGACCGTCTCCCACAACGCCMGCGCCGCCGCGACGAACACTTCCGCGGCCGCGCCCTTGGGCTCGCCGATCACGGCGGGAACCCCCTGGTCGCCGCCGATCCGCACGGCGATCTCGAGCGGCACGCGGCCCAGCAGCGGCACGCCCAGGCGCTCGGCCTCGGCCACGCCGCCGCCCTCGCCGAAGATCGGGATCGGGGCGCCGGTCGAAGGATCGGCGAAGAAGGCCATATTCTCCACCAGGCCCAGGATCGGCGTCGCGGTCTTTTCGAACATCGCCGCGGCGCGGCGGGCGTCGATCAGGGCGATCTCCTGCGGCGTGGTCACCAGCACCGCGCCGTCGATGCGCAGCTTCTGGACCAAGGTCAGCTGCACATCGCCCGTGCCCGGCGGCAGATCGACGACCAGCACGTCCAGCGGCGCGGCCTCCGAGCCCCAGGCCACGTCATGGATCATCTGGCGGACGGCCGACGAGGCCATCGGCCCGCGCCAGATCATCGCCTTGCCCTCGTCGACAATGAAGCCGATCGACATCAGCTTGACGCCATGGGCTTCCAGAGGCTGGAGCTTATTGTCCTCGAACAGCGGATCGCCGTCGACGCCCATCATCTTGGGGGCCGAGGGGCCATAGATGTCGGCGTCCAGCAAGCCAACGCGCAGACCCATGCGAGCGAAGGCGACGGCCAGGTTGGTGGAGACAGTGGACTTGCCCACCCCCCCCTTGCCCGACGCCACGGCGATCACGTGGCGGACGTGGGCGGGCTTCTCGGCCTCGGGCGGCGGGACCATGCGGGCCTGCGGGTCCTCGGAGATCTTGGCGCCCTTGCGCACGCGGGTCGCGCCCTCGGCGGCCTGGGCGGTCAGCACGACCTGGGCGACCTGGATCCCTGGCAGGGCGGCCAAGGCCTTCTCAGCGGCTTCGCGGACCGGGGGGTAGATCGCGGCCTGACTGGCGGGAACCTCAAGCATGAAACCGGCGCGGCCGTTGCGGACCACCAGGCCCTGGACCAGGCCGGCGGCGACCAGCCCTTGCCCGCTCACCGGGTCGGCGATGCGGTCCAGCGCCGCGCGGGCGTCGTCGAGGGTGGCGGGGGTGTCAGCGTTCAAGTCAGTCAGGCCTCTCGTCAGGGGCCTGATATCCGCGCGGTGGTCTGGTTTTACAAGTGCGTAGCGCCCTCACCTTCTTCCCGTGGGACACATGACCTCGCCGATACGCGGCGCGGTGCAAGGGTCCGCGCGCCATGTCCGACAGGCTTTTGCTGAGACTTCCAAGTAAATCGAAAGGTCAAATCTGGCGTAGACCATCGGGCTGCGCCTCAAGCGCTACGTTAACGCGCACTTCACTCGGAATGGCATACGAAAGACCTGATGAGACACCTTGGACTACTGCTGATGGTTGCGCTCTGGGGCGGCCGCGCGCTGGCCGGTGACCTCACCGTCACCGTGCATGGCGCCGACGGCAGGCCCGTGCTCGACGCCGTGGTGATGGTCTATCCGAATGGCCAACCGACCAAGGGGCCGATCAAGTTCCCGTGGCCTTACCGGGTGGCGCAGCAGAACATCCAGTTCAGTCCGTTCATGCTGGTGGTCCCGGTCGGCGCCGAAGTGACCTTCCCGAACCTCGATAAGGTCCGCCACCACGTCTACTCATTCTCGCCGGGCAACAAGTTCGAGATCAAGCTGTACGGGCGCGAGGAAAACCGCACCGCCAAGATGAACGCGGCCGGCGCCGTGGCCGTCGGCTGCAACATCCACGACCAGATGGTCGGTTTCATCCGCGTGGTCGACACCGCCTATGCCGGCAAGACGGACGCCGGCGGCGTGGTCACGATCGCGGATGTCCCGGCCGGCCCCGTCGTCGCCAAGGTCTGGCATCCCTATCTGCGCGGCCTGAAGAACGAAAAGACCCTCTCGACCACCAGCGTCGGCGGCGGTCCGGCCCGCGAAGCGGTGTCGGTCGCGCTGCGCGCGCCTGCCGACCATCACTGACACGCCGATGTTCCAGCGCCTCCAGACCAAGCTGACCGTTCTCTACGCCGGGCTTTTCGCCCTGGCGCTGAGCCTGGTGGCGGTGACCGTCTATGTGGCGATCGCCAGCAACGCCCGCGGCGCCGTGCGTCAGGAGCTGGCCGCCTCGGGCGCCGTGTTCGACCGGGTCTGGGCCCTGCGCACCCAGCGCCTGCAGGACGGCGCCGAGCTGTTGTCGCGCGACTTCGGCTTCCGCGCCRCAGTGGCCACGCGCGACGGCCCGACCGTGGCGTCCGCCGTCGCCAACCTGCGCCGGCGCCTGGGCCTGGACCTGGCCTTCACCGTTGGCGTCGACGGTGACGTCGTGGGCCTCGATCCCGCCCGTCTTGATCTCGAGAAACTGTGGAGCGCCCTGGACGCCGAGAACGGCGCACAGGGTGTCTTCGCCATCGACGGCCAGCCCTACCAGCTGATCTCGGCCCCGATCCTGTCGCCGACCCTGACCGGCTGGGTCGTGTTCGCGGCCAAGCTGGACGAACGCGAGATGCAGGCCCTGGAGACACTGTCGGCCATAGGGCTGGACGCCCAGGTGTTCGACCAGCGTGGCGGCCAATGGATCTCGGCCGATCGAGGCCCGGCCAACACCGCCCTGGCGGCCTTCGTCGGCCAGGCCATGCGCGACAAGCTGCGCGCGCCAACCCTGTTGCCCGGCGGCGACAGCCTGGTGCTGGTTAAGCCGATCAAGACCCTGGACAAGGCCAGCGGCGCGGCCCTGGTCCTGCGCTACCCTATGGCTCGGGCCATAGCCCCGTATCGCCCCCTGATGGCCGCGGTGATCGCCGTCGGCGTGATCGGGGCGGCCTTGGTCGCCGCCGCCAGCTGGGCGCTGTCGCGAGGCCTCGCCAAGCCGATCACCGCCCTGGACATCGCCGCCCGCCGCCTGCAGCGCGGCGAGGACGTCACCGTCGAGGTGACCACCCGCGACGAGATCGGCCGCCTGGCCGAGAGCTTCAACCTGATGGCCGGCGAGATCCGCCAGCGCGAGGCGGAGATGACCCGGCAGGCGCTGCATGATGGCGAAACCGGCCTGCCCAATCGCCGCGCCCTGGAACGCGCGATCGAGGCTCGCCTGGCCAACCTGGCGCCCGGCGAACAGGTGGTGATCAGCGCCATCGGCTTCGACCGCTTCCCCGCCGTGCGCGCCGCCATCGGCTACGAACTGGCCACCGAGCTGGTCGCCAAGCTGGGCCAACGGGTCGCCGAGACCGTGCCTGGCGTCACCGTCGGCCGCCTGACGACCTCGATCCTCTGCACCCTGTCCGCCAGCAGCGACGTAGACGGCGTGCTGCGCCGCGCCGACGGCTTCCTGCCGGGCCTGGAAACGCCCATTCTGATCGGTGGCGAGCCCGTCGATGTCCACATCACCCATGGCTTGGCCGCGACCCCGGCCGGCGGCCTCGACGCCGCCCGGCTGATCGAGCGCGCCCTGATCGCTCTCGACCAAGCCCGCGCCGCTCACAAAAAGCTGATGGTGTTCGACCCCGTCGCCTATGGCGACCCGGCCGCCAACCTGTCGCTGATGAGCGAGATGCTGGAGGCGGTGCGCAAGGGCGAGCTCTTCCTGAACCATCAGCCGAAGCTGGACCTGCGCACCGGCGCGATTACCGGAATCGAGGCCCTGGCGCGCTGGAACCACCCGACCCGCGGCTATATCCGCCCGGACCTCTTCGTCGGCATGGCCGAGGAGACCGGCCATATCCGCGCCCTGACCGACTACGTGCTAGCCCAGGCCATCGAGGACCAGGCCCGCCTGCGCGCCGCCGGCCATGACGTCGTGATGTCGGTCAACATCTCGGGTCGCCTGATCGACGACGCCGAGTTCGCCGAATACGCCATCGCCGAGGTCGCGGCCGCCGGAGCCCGCCTGTGTTTCGAGATCACCGAAACGGCCGTGATCGGCAATCCGGACATGGCGCTGACCGTCATCGAGCGGATCGCCGAGGCCGGGATCCCCGTTTCGATCGACGACTATGGCTCGGGCCTGTCGTCCCTGGCCTACCTCAAACAGATCCGCGCCGACGAACTGAAGATCGACAAGGCCTTCGTCATGACCCTGGAGTCCGGCGGCAAGGACGCCCTGCTGGTCAAGTCCACGGTCGAKCTGGCCCACAGCCTG
>NZ_JBFUJD010000127.1:0-10908 GCF_056401555.1 Caulobacter sp. P4_E5 | reverse complement strand
GTTGTTGATTTCGTTGGGTTCGGTTTCGCGAACGCCGGGGATACAGCCCGCTCAATCCCCGTAGTCGCCCCATGAACCCCTCTCTCCATGAGAGAGGGATTTTGGTGGGCGTCCTCGCTCGCGTGAGAAATCCGTCTCCCCGCGGGCAAGTGACCCCTACCCCACCGCTTCCAGCCGGCTCAGCGCCGCCTCGAGCTTGGTCTTGGCGGCTTCGGCCTCGGCCAGGCGTTCGCGGTTCTCCTCGACGACCTCTTCCTTGGCGCGAGCCAGGAAGTCGGGGTTGCCGAGCTTCTTGTTGGTCTTCTCGATCTCGCCGACGTGGCCGGCGATCTCCTTGGTCAGGCGGGCCTTCTCCGCCGCCAGGTCGATGAAGTCGGCGATCGCCAGGGCGCCGGTCGCCTCGCCCATCACGATCGGGACCGAACCCGTCGGAGAGGTCTCGGCCTCGCGGACGCTGTCCAGGCGCGCCAGGGACAGCAGCAGATCGCGGTGACGCGCCAGGCGGGCCTTGGTCTCCGCGCCCGCGCCGACGACGCTAAGCGCCGGCTTGGCCGACGGCGGCACGTTCATCTCGGCGCGGATCGAACGGATCTCGCCGACCGTCTCGACCAGCCAGCCGATCTCGGCCTCGGCCTCGGCGTCGATCCAGGCTTCCGGCAGCTCCGGCCACTTCGCCGAGATCAGCATGCTGTCGCGGGCCGGGCCGAACTCGGCGGTCTTGTCCCACAGCTCCTCGGTGATGAACGGCATCACCGGGTGCAGCAGCTTCAGGATCACGTCCAGCGCCCAGGCGGCGGTGGCGCGGGTCTCGGCCTTGGCCGCCGCGTCATCGCCGTTCAGGACCGGCTTGGCCAGTTCCAGGTACCAGTCGCAGAACACGTTCCAGACGAAGCGGTACAGGGCGTTGGCCGCCTCGTCGAACGACGGCGCCTCCAGGGCCCTGGTGACCTCGGCGACGGTCTTGACCGTTTCGCCGCGGATCCACTTGTTGATCGGCTGCTCGACCGTCGCCGGGTCGAAACCCTCGACGCGAACGCACTCGTTCATCTGGGCGAAGCGCGAGGCGTTCCACAGCTTGGTGCCGAAGTTGCGGTAGCCCTCGATGCGCTGCTTGCTGAGCTTGATGTCGCGCGCCTGGCCCGACATCGCCGTCATGGTGAAGCGCACCGCATCGCAGCCCAGTTCGTCGATCAGGATCAGCGGATCCATCACGTTGCCCTTGGACTTGCTCATCTTGGCGCCCTTCTCGTCACGGACGAGGGCGTTGATGAACACCTGCTTGAACGGGACTTCGCCCATGAAGTGGATGCCCATCATCATCATCCGGGCGACCCAGAAGAAGATGATGTCGAAGCCGGTGACGAGCGTGCTGGTCGGATAGAACCGCGCCACGTCCGGGGTCTTTTCCGGCCAGCCCAGGGTCGAGAACGGCCACAGGGCCGAGCTGAACCAGGTGTCGAGGACGTCCTCGTCGCGCGCCAGCGTGACGTCGGCGCCGAACTGGGCGCGCGCCGCCGCATAGGCTTCGTCTTCCGTCTCCTCGACAAAGATCGAGCCATCCGGACCGAACCAGGCCGGAATGCGGTGACCCCACCAGAGCTGGCGCGAGACGCACCAGGGCTCGATGTTGCGCAGCCATTCGAAATAGGTCTTTTCCCAGTGCCTGGGCTCGAAGACGGTGTCGCCGTTCTCGACGGCCTTCAAGGCCGGCTGGGCAAGGGTCTTGGCGTCGACGTACCACTGGTCGGTCAGGAACGGCTCGATGACCACGCCCGAGCGGTCGCCGTGCGGGACCATGTGACGGGTCTTCTCGATCTCCTTCAGCCAGCCCTCTTCCTCGGCGCGGGCGACGATGGCCTTGCGCGCGACGAAGCGGTCAAGACCTCGCAGTTCCTCAGGAATGGCATCGATGACGGCCGCATCAACCAGACCTGCATCGTCGTCGGCCAGTTGGACACCATTCACGACGGGCTTTTTGCCGAAGGTGAAATCGTCCAGCGCTGACGACTTAATCTTGGCTTCCTGCGTCATGATGCTGATTGCAGGTAAGCCGTGACGCTTGCCGACGCCGAAGTCGTTGAAGTCGTGGGCCGGGGTGATCTTCACCGCGCCCGAGCCCTTGGTCGGGTCGGCGTAGTCGTCGGCGACGATCGGGATACGACGGCCGACGATCGGCAGGGTCACGAACTTGCCGACCAGCCCCTTGTAGCGCTCGTCGTCGGGGTGAACGGCGACGCCGGTGTCGCCCAGCATGGTCTCCGGACGGGTCGTGGCCACGACGATGTAGTCGCGGGTCTCGAACTCGGTCGGCTTGCCCGCGTCATCGAAGGCGATCGGGTGCTGGTAAGTGACGCCGTCGGCCAGCGGATAGGCGAAGTGCCAATAGGCGCCGTCGACCTCCTTCTGCTCGACCTCGAGGTCGGAGATGGCGGTCTGGAACTGCGGGTCCCAGTTGACCAGGCGCTTGTCGCGATACAGCAGGTTCTGCTTGTACAGCTGGACGAACACCTTGCGGACGGCGGCCGACAGCCCCTCGTCCAGCGTGAAGCGCTCGCGCGACCAGTCGCAGCTGGCGCCCAGGCGGCGCAGCTGGTTGGTGATGGCCCCGCCGCTCTCGGCCTTCCATTCCCAGACCTTGTCGACGAAGGCTTCCCGGCCCAGGTCGCGGCGGCCGATATTGCCGGCGGCGGCCAGCTGGCGCTCGACGACCATCTGGGTGGCGATGCCCGCGTGATCGGTGCCCGGCAGCCACAGGGCGGCCTTGCCGCGCATGCGGTGGAAGCGGGTCAGCACGTCCTGCAGCGTATTGTTCAGCGCGTGGCCGATGTGCAGCGAGCCCGTCACGTTCGGCGGCGGGATCACGATGACGAACGGTTCGGCGTTCGGATCCTCGCTCGGCTTGAAGGCCCCGGAGGCCTCCCAGGCGGCGTACAGGCGGGGTTCGACGGATTTGGGATCGAAGGTCTTATCGAGCATGGCGGAGCGGATATGCCATCTGCGGCTCCGACGCGAAACCGCCGGGCCTTGGTTTTCTGGAGGAATTCGCAATGAAAAAGGCGGCCGCCGGAGCGACCGCCTCGATTTTCCGTTGATCTGGAAGGTTTAGTTGCCGCGACCGCGGGCGATGCGGTGGACTTCTTCCTCGACCTTGGTCTCGACGATGCGCGGCAGGTTCTGGTCCAGCCACTCCTTGAGCAGCGGGCGCAGCAGCTCGCGTACGACGTCTTCCAGGGTGCGGCCGTCCTTGGGCATCAGCAGGGCCGAGCTCAAGCTACCGAAGGCGCTGGCGGCGGCCGAAGCGGCGGTGTGGCCCACCAGGTTGTCCGCCACTTCGTCGCGATCGAAGATCGGCGTCGGCGCGGTGTAGGCCGGCTCGGGCTCAGGCGCCGGCGGCGAATAGACGTCGATGTCGCCGACGCTTTCCAGCGGCGGCAGATCGGGTTCCGGCTCCGGCTCAGGCGCGATCGGATCGGTCAGCTCAAGGACGTCGTCCTCGAGCGCCTCGGGTTCGGGCTCGGGTTCGGGCGGCGGCGGGGCCGCCTCGGCCGCAGGCTCCGCTGGCGCGTCATCMTCCGAGATGATGCGCYGGATGGAGGCGAGGATCTCCTCCATCGTCGGTTCTTGAGAGCTCTGATCGGACATGTGTGGGGCCGTCGTAAAGAGATACGAATCCTTGCGCGCCCTAGGACGCGCTTCGTCGCGATGGTGCAGACTTGCGCGTGTTAAGCAAGCGCAAGTCGACGCCTGGGCGGAATCGACGCGGCGCGGGGCCTACTTGGACCCGCCCTTGGGCGCGGTCGAGGGCGCGCCCAGCTTGTCGATCGCCTGGACCACCGGCTCCCACGGCACCCAGCCCACGCTGTGCGTCACGCGGTCGTAGGAGGTCTTGGGATCGTAGGCGGTCGTGGTCGACGACAGCTTGTTGACGTCCAGCTGACCCATGGCCTGCAGCACCACGGCGCTGGCGACGTACTCGTCGCGGCGGGCGGCGACCAGGGCCAGTTCGGCGTTCGACAGTTCCAGCTGGGCGTTCAGCACGTCCAGAGTCGTGCGCAAGCCGACCTGCTGCTCCTGGCGAACACCCTCGAAGGCGATGCGGGTGGCGCGGACCTGTTCTTCGTTCGAGACCAGGCCAGCGCGCGAGGCCAACAGGTTGCTCCAGGCGTTGGAGACCTGTTGGATCGCCGTGCGCTTGGCGCCTTCGGTGGCGCTGCGGGCGGCGTTCTCACGCTCATTGGCGGTGCGGACCTGCGAGGTCGTCAGGCCGCCGGTGAAGATCGGGACCGAGGCCGTGATCGCGCCGGCCAGGGTGCGGTCGTAGTCGTCGAACTGGCTGCCGACGCCCGAACGCTTGTCGGCGGCGTAGCCCAGCGAGGCGCGGGCCGAGACGGTCGGACGGTAGCCGGCCTTGGCCACGGCGACGCGGGCCGCGGCGGCCTGCTCGTTGTACTTGGCCGAGGTCACGCCCGGATTGGTGGTCTGGGCGGCTTCGAACGCTTGGTCGACCGTCGCGGGCAGCAGGCCCGCCAGGGTCGGTTCCGGCGCGAGCTCGCCCGGCGTCTGGCCGACCACGGCGGCGTAGCCGGCGCGGCTGACTTCCAACTGGGCCTGCGAGGCCGACAGGCCGGCCTTGGCGGCGGCCAGGCGGGCTTGCGACTGGGCGACGTCGGTGCGGGTGATCTCGCCCACGTCGAAGCGGGCGTTGGATTCGTCCAGCTGGCGTTGCAACACCGCGACGTTTTCCTTGGCGATGCGCAGCCGTTCCTGGTCACGACGGACGTCGACATAGGCCTGGACGACGTTGACCAGAACGCTCTGCTCGACCGAGCGCAGACCCTCGCGGGCCGACAACACGTCGGCCTCGGCGGCGCTCAGATTGGCGCTGGCCCGGCCGCCCGTATAGAGCGGTTGGCTGATCGAGACCGTGGCGCTGCTGCCCGAGGCCTTGATGTCGGCGCCGCTGGAGGGGCTGGTGTTCGAGCCGGTGATGTCCACCTCGCCGCCGACCGTGGGGCGGAAGCCCGTCTTGGCCTGGACCACGCCCTCGTCGGTGATGCGGGCGCTGGCGCGCTGTTGTTGCAGCGTCGGATTGGTTTGGTAGGCCAGGGCGATCGCGTCGGCCAGGGTTTCGGCCTGCGCTGTCGAGAAGGCGGCGGCGGAAAGCACGCTGGCCATCAGGCCCGCGCTGCAAGCGGCGGCCAGCAATCCGGCCCGTCGACGGTTCGACATCAAGATTCTATCCCCAATCACGCGAAGCTCGCGCCTGCCACAATATGATCGCGTGTAAGTCGGACCGCCAGACGTCGCCAGTTAAGCTTTTTTCACGCGGACGTTGCGGAGCCCCCGAACGGCCGGTGATCAGAAGCTAAACCCGACCTCCGCCTCGAAGCCGGCCAGCATGGGCGGCGAAGCGTCGAAGGCTTGGCGTCGGCCGACACCGTCGTCGCTACGCAGATAGATCGCCGCGCGCCCCACCGGGCCGGTGCGCTCGACAACGCCCAAGCGACCGCCGACAGCCAAGGCGTCCTGCCAAGCCTTCGGCGCGATCGCCACGGCGCCTTCGCAGATGATCACGTCGTACGAACCGGCCGGAACGGCCTTCAGATCGTCGCCTTCCAGGCGGGTGACCGACAGGCCCATCGTCTCCAGAACGGCCGCGGCATAGGGAGCCGCGATGGCCAGGGCTTTCTCGCCCTCGCGCGGCTTCAGGACCTGGAGCAGCTTGCCTACCTCGCGCGGACGCAGCAGCCAGCGACCCGGCGCATATTCGATATCGGCGTCGGCATAGGCCAAATAGGCCTTCGAGGCCGGGACCACGCTCTCGCGCGCCACCACCCGCAAGGCGTCCTGCAGCGGCAGGTCAGTAACGTCGGCGGTGCGAATTTGGCTCTCGACCATGTTCAGCCGCGCGGCGGCGAAGTCGGTGCTCATGGAATCCCTCGAAGGATTGGAACTTTCGAGCAGGCTTATAGGTCCGCCGCTCGCCGAAACGCAATGCGATCCCAGGCCACGCCGGCCCGAGAAGGGGCGCCGCGAAGCCTTAAAAGCGTCATCAACTCATAGCCGCATGCCAAAAAAGACCAAAAGCCCGGCGAATAGACAAACGGGGAGCACTGTCACGTAACGTCGATTGATCGGGACAGGCTTATGGTGAATATGCGGCTATCGTCGGCAAGCTGGCGATGGGGGAGGAAGCCAAAATCAGTAGGCTTCGTGGGGAACTGCCATGCATAGCGCGGGAGTGGTGATCGCCGGTGCGATCGGCGTCTTGGTGCTGATCTATTTCATGCCCTGGCTCGATGGACGGGTGCGCCGCATGTACGGCCGCTGGCGTCGGAAACAGCGTGATCAGCGCGAGGAACGCGAGCGCCAGGAACGTATGCGCCGCACCTCGTCACAATAAGGCCGTAAAAAGGCGTCTCGCGGAACCAATCGCGGAGGACGGAACTGATCAGAAGCGGACCCGCGCCGCGTTCCAGTCCATTCGTCCAAGGTCCGTTCATGAAGATCGCCCAGGTTACACCCCTCTATGAGGCTGTTCCTCCGCGCCTCTACGGCGGCACGGAGCGCGTCGTCGCGCACCTGACCGACGCCCTCGTCGACCTCGGCCACGACGTCACCCTGTTCGCCAGCGCCGAAGCGCAAACCAAGGCCCGGCTGATCGCCGTCCGCGATCAAGCCATTCGCCTGGATCCCGCGCCACTGAAGTCTGATCTGGCTGCTCACCTCACCCAGCTCGCCGAGGTGCGGGCCCTAGCCGACGCGTTCGACGTCGTCCACTTCCACACCGACATGGTGCAGTTCCCATTCTTCGCCGACCGCGCGAAGCGGACCTTGACCACATTGCATGGTCGCCTGGACCTGAAGGACTTGCCCGGCGTCTACAAGCGCTGGCCGCAGTTCCCGCTGGTCTCGATCAGCGACGACCAGCGCCGCCCCCTGCCCTTCGCCAACTGGGCGGGTACGGTCCACCATGGCATGAACGCCGATCTCTATGCCTTCTCGAACAAGAGCGAGGGTTACCTGGCCTTCCTCGGCCGCATCTCGCCCGAGAAGCGGCCGGACCGGGCGATCATGCTGGCCAAGCGTCTGGGCAAGCGCCTGAAGATCGCCGCCAAGGTCGATCCCGCCGATCAGGCCTATTTCGAGGACAGGATCGAACCGATGATGCTGGGCGATCCGATGATCGAGTTCGTCGGCGAGATCGGCGATCACGAGAAGTCGGCGTTCCTGGGCGGCGCGGATGCGCTGCTGTTTCCGATCGACTGGCCCGAACCCTTCGGCCTGGTGATGATCGAGGCCATGGCCTGCGGTACGCCGGTGGTGGCCTATCGGTGCGGCTCGGTGCCCGAGGTCATCGACCATGGCCTGACCGGCTTCATCGTCGACAATGACGAACAGGCCGCCAAAGCCGTGCTTCGCGTCGAAACCTTGGATCGAAACCGCGTCCGCGCGCGTTTCGAGGAGCGGTTCTCGTCCGAGGCGATGGCCCGCCGATACGTCGCGCTCTATGAGCGGCTTTGCGACGGCGCGGCCGTCTACCCGTCCTTGGTCGATTTCGCGGCAAGCGCATGACTTGAAGGAGGGGCCATGGAGAATCTCGCACCGGCGCTGGACGCACCGGTCGACTATGGTGTGACGGCCGAGGTCCGTGCGCCGCAGAATCTCTTCGCCCTCAAAGACAAGGACACCTTCATCGTCGCCGACCAGTTCGGCGACATCGCCGGCCAAGGCGACGGGCTGTTCCACAACGACACCCGCATCCTGTCGTTCTACCGCCTCAGCCTGGGCGGACACGCGCCGTCGCTGCTGTCGGCGGCGGTGGGGCACGACAACGTCTTCTTCACCTGCAACAGCACCAACCAGGCCCTGCCCTATCCCGGGGGGCCGATGGGGCCGCCGGGTGTGCTGCACATCGAGCGGAAGCGCTTCTTGTGGGGCGAGCGGCTGTACGAGCGGATCCGCTGTGTGAACTACAGCCGCGACACCGTACTGCTGCCTATGACCGTGGAGTTCGACGCCGACTTCAAGGACATGTTCGAGGTGCGCGGTACGCACCGCGCCAAGCGCGGCGTCAAGGGCCCGCCCCATCTCGACGGCCGACGCGTGGCCTACACCTATGTCGGCCTGGACGGCGTGGAGCGGTCCTCGTTCATCACCTTCTCGGACGCGCCTTTCCGCCTCGGGCCACACAAGGCCGAGTTCATGTTCTCCCTTCACGCCGAGGGCGAGACCGAGCTCTATATCGAAATCGGCATCACCGACGGCCATACACCCAGCCGAGAACGCTTCCGCGACGCCGCCGCTCGAGCGCGCTGGGACATGCGCTCGCGCCGGCGCCATGGCGCGCGGATGAACAGCTCGGGCCGCCTGTTCAACGAGTGGCTGGGCAAGTCGCGATCGGACCTGGCCCTACTCACGACGCAGATGGAGACCGGCCCCTATCCCTATGCCGGCATCCCGTGGTTCTCGACCGCCTTCGGGCGCGACGCGATCATCACCGCCTGGCAGATCCTGTGGTTCGAGCCGTCGCTGGCCAAGGGCGTCCTGCGCTACCTCGCCGCCCATCAGGCCCAGGAGCGCTCGGCCTTCCGTGACAGCGCCCCGGGCAAGATCATGCACGAGACCCGCAAGGGCGAAATGCCGGCTCTGGGCGAGGTGCCGTTCGGCCGCTACTACGGCGGGGTCGACACAACGCCCCTGTTCGTGGCCCTGGCCGGCGCCTATCAGGCGCGAACCGGCGACGACAAACTGATCGACGAGCTGTGGCCGGCGCTCGAACAGGCCATGCACTGGATCGAGCACGATGGCGACAGCGACGGCGACGGCCTGATCGACTACGCCCGCGGCCAGGACAGCGGCCTGTCCAACCAGGGTTGGAAGGACAGCGAGGACTCGGTCTTCCACGCCGACGGCCGCTATCCATCCGGCCCGATCGCTCTGGTCGAGGTCCAGGGTTATGCGTTCGCCGCCTATCGGGGCATGGCCCGCCTGGCCGAGCGCCGAGGCGGGATCGGTCAGGCCGCGATCTGGCGCCAGAAGGCCGACACCTTGCGCGAGAAGGTCGAGAAGCTGTTCTGGATGGAGGAGCAAGGCTTCTACGGCATCGCCATCGACGGCCAGGGGAAACTGTGCCGGGTGCTGGCGTCCAATCCCGGCCACCTCCTGTTCTGCGGCCTCCCCTCGCCCGAGCGCGCTCGCAAGGTCAGCGATCAATTGCTGTCGCCTGGCTTCAACTCCGGTTGGGGCGTGCGGACGCTGGCGACCGGCGAGGCGCGATTCAACCCGATCAGCTATCATAACGGCTCGGTCTGGCCGCACGACACGGCCCTGTGCGTGATGGGTCTATCGCGCTACGGCGAACGCGACGGCGTGGTGAAGCTGACGGCGGACCTGTTCGAGACGGCCAGTCGGATGGGCATGCGCCTGCCCGAACTGTTCTGCGGCTTCCCCCGTTCGCCCGGCGAGCCGCCGGTGGCCTATCCGGTCGCCTGCCTGCCCCAGGCCTGGGCGGCCGGCTCGGTGTTCATGATGCTGCAGGCCTGCCTGGGCATCACGATCGACGCAGATCGGGGCGAGATCGTGCTGGTCGATCCCCGCCTGCCGATCGGCATCGACAGGCTGCGCGTCGAGCGTCTGAGGGTGGGCGCCGAGGCCGTCGATCTGATCTTCGAACGCCATGGGGACCGCGTGGCGGTTCGCGCCGAAGGCGACGTACCGCTGATCATTCGCTCGCAACCGCCCTGGGACTAGAGGCGCGCCGCGGCACGCGCCAATCAGCTTCAAACGTTTTTGATGAGATCTTTGGCGCTTCTAGACTTCCGAAACAGGACGTCGAAGCGCGAGGATCTAAAGGCGAGTGGCTCCGCGGGTAGGATTCGAACCTACGACCAGCCGGTTAACAGCCGGCTGCTCTACCACTGAGCTACCGCGGAACAGGTGCTCTYTAGAAGAGGCCGSGTGATAGCCGCCTCACCGCGGCGATGCAAGCGCCGAATTTTTAAAAAAACAGCCCGGCTTGCGGCCGGGCTGTGGAAAGTCAGTGATGGTGGTGCGCCTTCAAAGAAGACGCCCTGAAAATCGGGCCCTTATGGTTAATTGAACCTTAATTTCAGCCATCGCGGCCAAAAGGTCGCAGGCGTCGCGGCCTGCCCTCAGGGACGTTTGGGGATCTCGAGGCCGCGCTGCACGGCGGGCCGGGCTAGGCCTGCCTCCAGCCAACGGGGCACGTGCTTCAGGGCCGCCCAATCGACCAAGTCGCCCGCGCCGTAGAAGCCGACCAGATTGCGCACCCATCCCAGGGTGGCGATGTCGGCGATGGTGTAGTCGTCGCCCATGATCCAGGCGCGGTCGGCGAGCCGGCCTTCCAATACGCCCAGCAGGCGCTTGGATTCGGCGACGTAGCGATCGCGCGGCCGCTTGTCCTCGTAGTCCTTGCCCGCGAACTTGTGGAAGAAGCCGACCTGGCCGAACATCGGGCCGATGGCGGCCATCTGGAAGAACACCCACTGCAGGGTCTCGTAGCGCGCCGCTGGATCGGTCGGCAGGAACTGGCCGCTCTTCTCGGCCAGATAGACCAGGATCGCGCCCGACTCGAACAGACCCAGCGGTTTTCCGCCTGGACCATTGGGATCGATGATCGCGGGGATCTTGCCGTTCGGGTTCAGCGACAGGAATTCCGGGCCCCAGGTCTCGTCCTTGCCGATGTCGATCGTATGCGGCTCGTAMGGCAGGCCSGTCTCCTCCAGCATGATCGAGACCTTCACCCCGTTGGGCGTCGGCAGCGAATAGAGCTGGATCTCGTCCTTGCCGATGTCGATCGTATGCGGCTCGTACGGCAGGCCCGTCTCCTCCAGCATGATCGAGACCTTCACCCCGTTGGGCGTCGGCAGCGAATAGAGCTGGATC
>NZ_JBFUJD010000126.1:0-10943 GCF_056401555.1 Caulobacter sp. P4_E5 | reverse complement strand
GCGGAGAGCCGGGACCCAGGGGCCGCCGCAGTGCGCTTGGCCCCTGGGTCCCGGGTCGGCTTCGCCGCCCGGGATGACGAGAAAAGTTAGGCCTGGGCAGGCGTGGCCGACACCGCCACGTCACGCACCCGCGCCTCACGGCCCTTGATCCACCGCTGCAGCGGCGCATCCACCAACCGCTCGAACACCCAAGCCGTCACGATCGCCGCCGGAATGGCCGCCGCCCACAGCGCCCATTCGGCGCCCGCCGGCAGGCCAATCTTGTTTTCCACGGTCCGCACCAGACCGAACCACACCGCCGCCGTCAGGGCATTGGTCAGGAACAGCGAGAACGACAGCCGCCCCGCCGCGCCGGCCCAGCGCCAGGCCTGGGGCTTGGATGCGCCGGCGGCGTAGATCAGGAAGCCCAGCAGGGCCAGGCTGAAGTGGTCGAAATTCCCCAGAGCCTGGACGCCGATGACGATCGCCAAGGTCGCGGCGGCCAGCGGAAGGGCTTGGCGGCGCGCCAGGGCGGTGACCGGCAGGCGAGCGACCAGCAGGCCGATCATGAACAGCGGCACGCCCCGGATCAGGCCAAACCGCAGCGGCAGCTGGTAGCCGTGGACGCCGAACAGGATCAGCGCCGTGAAGTCGATGGCCACATAGGCGCAGACGCCCATGGCTAGCAGCTGCACCGGCCGGTTGGTGGCGGCGACCTTGCGCCAGACCATCGGAAACAGGGCGTAGGCGACGATCAGGGCCGAGAGCGTCCAGGTCGGGACGTTCCAGCCCGAGGTCCCCGGCACGAACCAGGCCTGGACCAGGAAGATCTGCGGCAGCAGTTGGTCCCACTGGAACCACTGCGGGTTTTGCGGGGCCAGACCGACCACGCTGGTCAGCACGAAGAACGCCACGAACAGGGCCAGCATGGCCAGGTGCGGCGGCCAGATGCGCTGCACGCGGCGTTTCAGGAAGGTCAGGGTGTCGACATCCGAACTCAGCACGCGCGGGCCGTAGGTGCGCGCCAGCACGTAGCCCGACAGCATCAGGAAGAAATCGGTCGCCAGATAACCGCGCCCGAAGGCCGGCGACAGGCTGAACAGCGACACCGGCGCCCGCTCGGCCACGTGATAGAGCACGATGAACAGCGCCGCCAGGAAGCGCAGGGCGTCCAGCGGCCCGTCTCGCGACAGGACGGGTAGGGCAGGGACTGTGCCGGCTTTGAACATCGTGGACTCCTTCGAGCCACCGGTCGCAAGGTCCGCGCCACGTTGCTAACGTGCCGACTTCTCGCCGCCTTCGGATTCGCCGCCCGTGTCTCAGATCCCCGTAGCCGATCTCACCGAAGCCCAGGCCGTGGAGGAGCTGGAGCAGCTGGCCGACGCGCTGACCGCCCACGACTTGGCCTATCACCAGCAGGACGCGCCCACGATCAGCGACGGCGAGTACGACGCCCTGAAGCGCCGCAATCTCGACATCGAGACCCGCTTCCCGCACCTGGTGCGCGAGAACTCCCCGTCCATGCGCGTGGGCGCGGCGCGGGCCGAGCAGTTCGCCCCGGTCGAGCACGGCGTGCCGATGCTGAGCCTCGACAACGCCTTCTCCAATGACGAGGCGACCGAGTTCGACGCGCGAATCCGGCGGTTCCTGCGGCTGTCGCCGTCCGACACCGTCGCCTACACCGCCGAGCCCAAGATCGACGGCCTGTCGGCCTCGCTGCGCTACGAAAAGGGCGTGCTGGTCCAGGGCGCGACGCGCGGCGACGGCCGGGTGGGCGAGGACGTCACGGCCAACCTCCGCACCATCGCCGACATCCCCCATCGCTTGAAGGGCTCGGGCTGGCCCGACGTGATCGAGGTGCGCGGCGAGGTCTATGTCGAGCTCGAAGCCTTCGCCGCCTTCAACGCCGCCGCGCTCGAGGCCGGGCAGCGGACCTATGCCAACCCCCGCAACTTCGCCGCCGGTTCRCTGCGCCAGATCGATCCGAAGATCAGCGCCCAGCGGCCGCTGCGCTTCTTCGGCTATGCCTGGGGCCTGATCTCGGGTCCGTTCGCCGACAGCCAGTGGGGAGCGCTGGAAAAGCTCGCCGAGTGGGGCTTCGTGACCACGGCCCCGCCGGCCCGGCGGGTCGAGAACGCCCAGGGCCTGCTCGACATCTACGCCGCGTTCGAGACCCTGCGGCCCACGCTCGGCTTCGACATCGACGGCGTCGTCTACAAGGTCGACGACCTGGAGCAGCAGCGGCGTCTGGGCTTCGTTTCACGCTCTCCGCGCTGGGCCATCGCCCGCAAGTTCCCGGCCCAGCGGGCCCGCACGATCCTCGAAGCCATCGACCTGCAGGTCGGCCGCACCGGGGCGATCACGCCGGTGGCGCGGTTGAAGCCGGTCACGGTCGGGGGCGTGTCGGTGACCAACGCCACCCTGCACAATGGCGACGAGATCGCCCGCCTGGACGTCCGCATCGGCGACACGGTGGTGATCCAGCGGGCCGGCGACGTGATCCCGCAGATCGTCGAGGTGGCCTTGGACGCGCGGCCCGATCCGGTCCCGGACCCGTTCGAATTCCCTCACGTCTGCCCGTGCCCGCTGCAGACGCCGCTGGCGCGCGAGGTCAACGCCTCGGGCCAGGAATCGGTGGTGCGCCGCTGCACCGGCGAGTTCGCCTGTCCGTTCCAGCGGGTCGAGCACCTGCGCCACTTCGTGTCGCGCCGCGCCTTCGACATCGAAGGCCTGGGCGAGAAGCAGTTGCAGGCCTTCTTCGAGGAGGGCTGGATCACCGAGCCGGCCGACATCTTCAAGTTGGCCAAGGACGAGGACAAGCTGACGGCGCTGCGCGAGCGCGACGGCTATGGCGAGACCTCGGTGGCCAACCTGATCAAGGGCATCGAGGCGCGGCGCACGATCGGCATGGACCGGATGATCTACGGCCTGGGCGCCCGCGACATTGGCGAGACCACCTCGACCGTGCTGGCCCGCAACTTCGATCGGTTCGAGGATCTGCAAGCCGCCGCCGAAGCCGCCGCCGAGGGCCTGCCGGGGGAGACCTATCTGGAGCTCTCGACCGCGCCCGGGGTCGGGCCCAAGGCGCTGGACACCCTGATCGAGGCGGGGAAGGGCGGGCCGATGGCCGATCCCTGGCCGCAAACCGACGACTTGGAGATCAAGATCGGCCACGCGGTCCCCAAGCTGACCAAGCCGGCCCGCGCCGCCCTGGCCCAGCGCTACGGGACCTGGGACGCCTTCGCCGAGGGCTTGGCCGCCGCCGCTTCAGGCGCGCCGGGCGACGACTATCTGCATCTGGCGGCCATCGACGGCGTGGGTCCGGTCGCGGCTCAGTCCTTGGCGCGGTTCTTCGCCGAGGAACACAACCGCGCCAAGGTCGCCAATCTGGTCGCCGAACTGGACATCCAGCCCGTCGCCAAGCCGAAGACCGACACCGCCGTGGCTGGCAAGACCATCGTCTTCACCGGCGCGCTGGAGAAGATGACCCGCGACGAGGCCAAGGCTCAGGCCGAGAGCTTGGGCGCCAAGGTCGCCTCGTCGGTGTCGAAGAAGACCGACCTGGTGGTCGCCGGCCCCGGCGCGGGCTCCAAGCTGAAGACCGCCACTGAGCTGGGCGTCCAGGTGATGACCGAGGACGAGTGGCTGGCGATGGTGGGCGCGTGAAAGTCATCGCCCTCGACTTCGAGACCGCCAACGAGCAGCGCGCCAGTCGTGCTCCATCGGCCTGGCCTGGATCGAGGATGGTCAGGTGGCGCGGATCGAGCACCACTACATCCGTCCGCCCGGCAATCGCTTCGCCTCATTCAACATGGCGTTTCACGGCATTCGGCCCGAGCATGTGGCGGACGCCGACGAATGGCCGGACGTGCTGGAGCGTCTGCGGCCCGAACTGGAGGGCGCGTTGGTGCTGGCCCACAATGCGTCGTTCGACGTCAGCGTCATCCGCCGGACCTGCGAGCACTATGACGTGCGGGCGCCGGGCTTCGACTATCTTTGCACGGTGCAGGTGGCCCGCGGGGTCTGGCCGGACCTGCCCTCGCACAAGCTCAATGTGGTCTGCGGCCATCTGGGCGTGACCTTCGCCCACCACGACGCGGCGGCCGACGCCTATGCCTGTGGGCAGGTCGCCCTGGCGGCCACGTCGCTGAACAGCCTCGCCCACGTTCGTGAGCTGCCGGGACGGCTGGGCATGACCTTGGGCCGGCTGGACCATGACGGCTACACGCCGCCGCGCGGGGCGCCGAAGTACCGTCGGCCGATCTATGCGGGCTGAGGCGGATCGCCGCGACCGCAATTCCCGCCTCCTTTTCGCCTTCGGCCTTGTCCTGACTGAAGGGATCGCGCAACGAGGGACTCAAAACGCGCGTTGGAAGACGCGCCACTAGGGAGAAACAGATGATCCGCACCGCCTTGATCGCCGCCGCGTTCGCCGCCGTCTCGGGCTCGGCCTTCGCCGCCGACGTCACCGGCCTGTGGGCCACGCCCGGCAACGGCGGCCAGGTCGAGATCGCCCGCTGCGGCAACGCCCTGTGCGGCAAGCTGGTGACCTCGAACAACATCAAGACCGACCCGACCCTGAAGGACTCCAAGAACAAGGACGCGTCCCAGCGCGGCCGGACCTTGAAGGGCCTGCAGATGCTGTATGACTTCACCGGCGGCCCGACCAAGTGGACCGGCGGCAAGGTCTACAATCCCGAGGACGGCGGCACCTATTCGGGCACGATCGAGCAGCTCAGCGACACCCAGCTGAAACTGAAGGGCTGCATCGTGGCGCCGTTCTGCAAGACGCAGGTGTGGAACCGGATCAAATAGGGTTGCTACTGGCCCCCTCCGAGCCTGCAGCCCTCCTCCCCCGGAGGGGGAAGAAGGACGCGGTTCCCTTCCGCCCCCTCCGGGGGCGGACGACCGCGAAGCGGTCAGGTGGGGGCAAGTGACCGCCTAAAGCGGCGCGCAGACGGCTTCCATCCAGGCCCGCACGTCCGCCTCCACCCGCGGCCCGATCTCGCGCAGCACCCGCGCGTGGTAGGCGTCGACCTGGGCGACCTCTTCGGCCGTCAGCATCGCCTTGTCGATCAGGCGGCGGTCGATCGGGGCCAGGGTCAGGGCCTCGAAGCGGTGCATCGGCCGGTCGCCGCCTGGGACGGGCTCGGCCGGCATGACGACCTCCAGATTCTCGATGCGGATGCCGTATTCGCCGTCCTTGTAGTAGCCGGGCTCGTTCGAGACGATCATGCCGGGCTGCAGGGCGATGGTGTTCGGGGCCTTGGAGATCCGCTGCGGGCCCTCGTGGACGCCCAGATAGACGCCGACGCCGTGGCCGGTGCCGTGGTCGTAGTCCAGGCCGTGGGCCCACAGCGCCATCCGCGCCAGGGCGTCGATGGCCGAGCCGGTGGTGCCGGGCGGGAAGCGCAGACGGGCGATGGCCAGGTGGCCCTTCAGCACGAGGGTGTTGCGGTTGACCATTTCGGCGCTCGGCTCGCCGATCGCCACCGTGCGGGTGACGTCGGTGGTGCCGTCCAGATATTGGCCGCCGCTGTCGACGAGGAGCAGCGAGCCCAGCCGGGCGCGCTCGTTGCTGCGCTCGGTTGGGCGGTAATGGGGCAGGGCGCCATGGCCGTTGGCCGCGCCGATGGTGTCGAACGACAGGTCCTTCAGCACGCCCGTCGCTTCACGGAAAGCCTCCAGCTTGGCGACGGCCTCCTTCTCATCCGGCGGGCTGACCTGACCCTCGGTGGCCAGCCAGTGCAGGAAGCGGGTCAGGGCCGCGCCGTCGCGACGGTGCGCCTCGCGCGTGCCATCCAGCTCGACGGGGTTCTTGCAGGCGCGGGGCAGGGTGCACGGATCTATGGCCCGCACGACCTTGGCGCCGGCGGCGGCCAGGGTGTCGAAGTACCAGGCCGAGGACTGGCCGGGATCGACGACCACGGCCTTGCCCGAAAGGTCGCCCAGCGCCTCTTCCAGCTTGTCTGGCGTCTCCAATGAGACCTGATTGCCCAGCCAGGCGGGCAGGTCGGTAGTGACCTTGGCGGGCGCGATGAACAGCCGCGCCGTGCCGTCGGCGTTGAGGATGGCTTGCGACAACGGTAGGGGCGAGCGGATCACATCGCCGCCGCGGATGTTGAACAGCCAGGCGATCGAGGCCGGGGCGGTGATCACGGCCGCGTCCGCGCCGAACGCGCCCACCGAGGCGCCGACCCGGGCGCGCTTGGCGCTCGACTCTTCGCCGGCATATTCGACGTGGTGCGGCACGATCGGGGCTATCGGCTGAGCGGGGCGGGCCTCGCCCCAGGCCAGGTCGACGGGATTGGCGGCGACGGGCTTGAGCACCGCGCCGGCCCGGCTGGCGGCGGCCTTCAGGCCTTCCAGGGCCGAGGGGCTGTGCAGGCGGGCGTCGTAGCCGATCACCGCGCCCTTTTCGGCGGTCTCCAGATAGGCGGGCACGCCGCCCTCGACGAGGTCGCGGATCTCGAACACGCCCTGGTCGACCTGTTCGCGGACCTGCAGCGTGTAGCGGCCGTCGACGAACACGGCGGCGCGGTCCTTGAGGATCACGCCGGCGCCGGCCGAGCCGGTGAAGCCGCTGGCCCAGGCCAGGCGGTCGTTGGCGGCGGGCAGGTACTCGTTTTGGTGCTCGTCCTCGTGCGGCACGAGGAAGCCGTCCAGCCCCTGGGCGGCCATGGCGGCGCGGATCAGGGGGACGTGCTTGGGGCCAAAGGACGGGTCGGTGGATTCATCGAAGGTCTGGCGCATGCCTCGATGTAATCCGCCGACCCGGCCCTGGAAAGGGGACGAACTTTCTACGGTTGCTGGGGCTGCGGTTGCGCCGGCGGGTTGTCAGGCGAGGCGGCCTGGTCGTTGCGGCTGGCCGCGGCGCGGTCGGCGGCGTCCCGGGTCGCCTGGGCGGCGTTGGCGGCGGCCTGCTCGGTGTCGCGGCGCGCCTGATCGGCGGTTGAGCGGGCGTCGCGAGCGGCGGTCTCGGCGGCGGCCTGGGCGGTCTGAGCCGCGCCTTGGGCGCCCTCGACCAAGCCTGACTGGCGGCCTTGTTCCTGGGCCTGCTGCAGCTGGTTCTGGTCGGGGCCGCTCGGGCGCATCATCAGGAAGCCGACGGCGATCACCGCGACGATGGCGATCATGCCGGCGATCAGCCAGCCGGCGTTGCCGGAGCCGCTCTCGCGGACTTCGACGCGGCGCTCCTGTAGCGGCGTTTGGGGCGGCGGCGTCTGGGGCGGCGGGGTTTGAGGATCGGTATAGGTCACGGGCGTTTCCTCCAGCCTATGGACTGTGGTTGAAGGAACGTGGCCGTCGACCCGCCGGTTCCTACGGCCTTTGCAGCACCAAGGTCGCCCAGGCGTCGCGGTGGATGCGGTTCACGACCTTGAAGCCGCGCGACAGATAGGCGGCCTTGACCATCCGCTCCTGGGTGCGCAGCAGGCCCGACAGGATCACCGTGCCGCCGGGAACCAGGGCGCGCTTGATGTCCTGAGCCAGGCTGATCAGCGGCCGGGCCAGGATGTTGGCGAACACCAGGTCGTAGGGCGCGTTCTCGGCGACGAGCTTGTTCGACAGGCCCGAGGCGTGGACGAAGCGGGCGTTGGCCTTGTTGACCTCGGCGTTCTCCTTGGCGATCCGCACGGATGGCTTGTCGATGTCGGTGCCGACCGCCAGCTTCGTGCCCGTGCGGGCGGCGGCGATGGCCAGCAGGCCAGTGCCGGCCCCGACGTCCAGGACCTTGTTGAAGCGACGGGCCTTGATCAGCCGGTCATAGGCCTGCAGGCAGCCAACGGTGGTGCCGTGGTGGCCGGTGCCGAACGCCGCGCCGGCCTCGATGCGCAGGTTGATCGTGCTGGCCGGCAGGCGACCGCGATCGTGCATGCCATAGACGAAGAACCGGCCGGCCCGCACCGGCGGCAGGCCCGACAGCGCCATGGCCAGCCAGTCGGCGTCGGCCAGGGTGTCGCGCGTGACCTTCAGGTCAAAGCCCGCCAGCAGAGTCATCAGGCCTTCGTCTTCGTCTTCCGTGGTCGGGAAGGCGTCGATGCGCCAGATGTTCTTGTCCTCGTCTTCCTCCAGGATGGAGTAGGTCGCGCCTTCCAGGCCCGGATGGTTGTCGATGGCGTCGGCGGCGGTCTCGGCTTCGGCGCGCGCGCCGCGGGCGACGATCTGCTGGGGCGTATAGTCGGTCATGCCGCTCCCACTAGAGTGAGACGGCCGAAAAAGCGAGCCTTCAGCGCGTGGTCATGCCCGTCGCCGCCGCGTCGGCCAGCACCGCCGGGACCGGCTGTGGCGCGCGATCCTCGGGCAGGGAGACGTCGAGGATGTCGCCGCGCTCGGACGCCCAATGGGGACCGTCGGGATCGGGCGGCGCGGTCGCGGGGCCATGGGCGCTGGCCTGGTAGGGCGGGATGTCCGGCATCGGCGGGGGTTCGTAGGACGGTTCCTCGTACGCGGCCATCTGAATCGGCGGCGGCTGGGTCGCGTTCAGGAAGTCGGTGCCAACCACATAGTCGGGGACCTTGCCGGCCGGCCACGCGATCGGTTCGGCCATGGCCTCGGCGCTGGTCGCGGCGGGCGACATCTCGGGCGTGTAGAGCGCTTCCTGCGATCCGGTCCGCATGACCAGCCCCGCCACGACGCCGATCGCGGCGCAAACCGGCGCGCCGTAGGCGATCGGACGGGTGAGGGCGAAGGCCTTCAGGCTTTCCAGCAGATGTTCGAACCGGTCCATGCCGAGATAGCGCGCGGCGGCCGCTTTTGGTTCGAAGCTGGACGAAAGCCTCTCGCGAGACTCGCCGTCACGCGGCTAGTTTGCCCGCGAAGGGGACGCCATGACCGACCGCACGACGCCGCTATTGCGCCAACGCCGCGCCGACGAGCACGCCCGCGTCACCTATGTGGAGCTGTTCTTCGACCTGGTCTTCGTGTTCGCGGTCACCCAGCTGTCGCACGCCGTGCTGGCCCATCCGACGGGGATGGGGCTGCTGCACGCCGGCCTGCTGCTGCTGGCGGTCTGGTGGGCGTGGATCTACACGGCCTGGGTCACCAACTGGCTGGACCCCGAGCGGTCGCCGGTGCGGATCATGCTGTTCGTGATGATGGCCGCGGCCCTGGTGCTGTCGGCCGCCATTCCCGATGCGTTCGGCAAGCGGGGCCTGGTGTTCGCGGCCGCCTATGTCTTCATCCAGGTGGGGCGGACCCTGTTTTTCGTGGTCACCGTCTGGCGCGAGCCCGAGCATCGCCTGAACTTCGTCCGCATCCTGTCTTGGATGGCCTTCTCGGCGATCTTCTGGATCGCCGGCGCCTTCCAGCAGGGCGAGGCGCGCCTGCTGGTCTGGGCCTTGGCCATGGGCCTGGAATATGTCGGGCCGGCCCTGGGGTTCTGGACGCCGGGCCTGGGCCGCTCCAACGCCAATGACTGGACCGTCGAGGGCGCGCACCTGGCCGAGCGCTGCGCCCTGTTCACGATCATCGCTTTGGGGGAGTCGATCATCGTCACCGGGGCCACGGTCGCGGGCCTGCCATGGAGCATCGAGGTGATCGCCGCCTTCGCCAGCGCCCTCGTTTGCAGCATCGCCATGTGGTGGATCTATTTCTCGTCGACGGCCGAAGCGGCCAGCGAGGCGATCGCCCATTCGGCCAATCCAGGGGCCATCGCCCGGGTGGCCTATACCTATAGCCACCTGCTGCCGGTGGCCGGGATCATCGTGGCGGCGGTCGGCGACGAGTGGGTGCTGCACCATCCGTTGGGCCACACCGACTTCAAGATCGCCGCCGCCGTGATCGGCGGGCCGGCTCTGTTCCTGTTCGGATCGGTGGTGTTCAAGCTGGCCGTGTTCCGGCGGTGGTCGCATACGCGGATCGTCGGCTTGGCGCTATTGGCGGCGACGGTTCCGGTCGCGGGCCATGTCAGCCCGCTGGCGCTGTCCGTGCTGACGACCCTGGCGCTGGTGGCGGTCGGGGCGTGGGAGACGGTGGCGAAGCGGCCGGAGGGACGGGCGGAGAGCCCGTCCTGAGACTTAGGCTGGCAGCGCCAGCCAGGTTGGGGGTCAGCCGATCTGTTCGATGACCATTTCGCGCAGTTCGGCGCGGGTCAGGCCGGGCCAGGCCCAATCGGACGTGGCGGGACGCGGCGCGGGCTTGGCCGTGTGAAACGGCGATTGAGCGTTGGAGGCGATGCGGGGCGCGCGTTGAAGAGCGGCCGCGCGGGTAACGTTGGTTTTCATAAAATTCCAGACAAGGGCGTGGCGTGTCGCCAGCCCGTAGAGATCAAAGGGTTGGAAAAATCCGCCCGGAACCGTCGAGGACGGTGGGGGCGATGGAGCGCCTGAGCGTTCGGTCGAAGCGACCGCGAGCGTTTGGCGGCTCTCTGACTAGCATATGGTTAGCCGCTTGTCGCGTTCAACCCCCGCGACACCGAGGCGCAGGCGCAGCTGCTTCGTCGGGAGAGAAGAAGACCAACAAACCCGTGTCATCCCGGCCGAAGCGCAGCGTAGGGCCGGGACCCAGGGGCGGCGCGCATGGCGTTCACGCACCCCCTGGGTCCCGGACAGCGCCTACGGCGCTTCCGGGATGACACGGTGTTTTGTACGGAAGTACGGGGATTGAGCGCGCTGTATCCCCGGCATTCGTGAAGAAGAGTCTCACGAAATCAGCCGCTTCTCACTTTTATGCGCCGCTGAATGATCCGCGTTCAGCCCCGCGCCATACTCATAGCTGTCCCCGTCGCAAGGGGAGGGCGCTTGGATCCGGCCCGAAGCGGCGATGGGGATAGGCTGAGCGGGGTCGCTGTTAGGTCCCCGGCTGGCTCGTCAGGCCACGTGGCTTACTCTTTAGGAGCGCACGTGGGTGGCGGACTTGTCGGGACAAGGCCGAGCGGCGAAACGACAGGGCGGTGATCGATCCAAAACCGCCTATCGTGGATCGCCGAGCTGGAGACGGAGTAGCCGATCCAGTTGGTCCACGCC
>NZ_JBFUJD010000125.1:0-10966 GCF_056401555.1 Caulobacter sp. P4_E5 | reverse complement strand
GTAATACCACTCCACCGCCGCGTCGAAGTTGTCGGCCAGGTATGGCTTCAGCGACGGGCTGCCGCCGCTGCCGGTCAGGGCGCCGACGCGTTGGCCCGTCCCGACGCTGAGCACCGGCGTCAACAGGTTCAGGCTCGGCCGCGTCAGGGTTCGCGAGGCGTCCAGACGCAGGTGGATGCTCTCGGTCAGCTCCAGCTTCATGTCGACGCTGGGCAACAGGTAGGAATAGTTGCTCTTGGTCGACACCGCCTGGGGCTGGCTGAGGGACACCGTCAGCAGGGTGGGGTCACCGGTGCTGCGGGTGATCGCGGTCGGCACCTGGCCGAAGCCGTTCGAGGTGACGTGGGTGTTCTCCTCGCGGACGCCAGCGTTGAAGTGGAACGGCATGCCGGCCACGTCGACGTCGAAGTTGGCGCGGACGAACAGCGCCCAGGTCTTTTCGGTGATGTCGCGGATGCTGCCGTTGTCCAAAGCCAGGTCGAACGCCCCGGTGAACTGGGTTCCGACGCCGCCGCCGCCATAGTTGAAGCCCGGGATGTTCTTGGTCTGGGGATTGCCTAGGCTCGACAGGAACTGCTGAAAGGCGTGGGCGTCGTACTTCAGCAGGTACGGCGGCAGAGCGCCGTCGAAGCCCGGGATGAAGTTCTTGGTGCTGACGCGGGCGGTGAACAGGTTGGCCGGGACCATGACGCCGCCGTTGGCGCCCGAGGCGGGGCCATAGCCCGGATAGGCCTGCCAGAAGTTGTTAACGAAGGTATTGCTCTGCTGGAACTTGTAGTGATCCTCGAGATAGCTGCCACCGGCCTTGATCTTGAAGCCTTCCTGCTCCCAGGCCCCGGCGAACCGCAGTTGCTTGACGACGTCGGTGTTCTGCTGGGCTTGGCGCACCACCACGTGAGAGCCCATCACTGACGTGTCGGCCCAACGCGCGGCGTCTCCGTTCGGGCCGTAGTTGTGCAGCACGGGCAGCGTGTTCTTGCTGTCGCCGCCGATGCTGATGCCCAGCGAAGGGCCGATGCCGAAGCCGTAGCCGACGTCGGCGCCGTCGCTGGTGAGCTCGCCGCCCGGGTTTAGCCAGCTCTTCGCATAGCTGGCGTCGGCCTCGAACTTCAGATTGTCGGAGGCGTCCCACTGGACGTTGAGGCCCGTCTGGTTGGTCCGCAGAACCGAACGATCGGTGCCGGCCGTGAAGTCGGTTTGCGAGCCGGCCTGGGTGAAGTCGACGGTCGTGCCGTTCTGGTCAAGCTTGACGTTCCGAAGGCCGTCCTGGTTGAACCAGATGCCGTAGCCGAAGTTGTCGGCCCGGATGCTCTGACGCGAATAGTTGTCGTCGAGCGTCACCGTGAGGCCGTCGATCGGCGCCCATTGCAGGGCGATGCGCCCGTCGAGCCGTTCGTCCTTGGTGTAGATCTGGCTGGCGCCGGCCTGCTGCTCGAACCAACCGAGGACGGTCTTGGTGCCCGACGCCTGCTGGGCCGGCGTACAGCTCGCGGTCAGCTGGCATGGCGAGTAGTAGCCGCCCGGCCAACCACTGACATAGACGCGGTTGGTCTGGGTGTCGTGACGCGTGTACATCGCGTCGACGAGGACGCCGAACTTGTTGTCGGCGAAGGTGTCGCTGAACAGCGCACCGACGGTCGGAACGAACTTGCCCGCGTCGTCCTGCACCGAGCCCGAGGCGCTGAGCGCCATGCGACGACCGGGATGGTCGAAGGGCTTGGGGAAGGCGACGTTGACGGTCGCCCCGATCGAGCTGCTCGACAGGGTGACGTCGGGCGTCTTGAGCACGGACAGGCCGCCGACGAAATCGGCGCCGACGGTGCTGAAGTCCACCGAACGGCCGCCCGTGGCCGTCGAGATCCGGCGGCCGTCGTACAGGGTTTCGTTGAAATCGCCGCCGAAGCCGCGGACCGTGATCCCCTGAGGTTCGCCCCGGGCGCCGGAGCGCTGGATCGAGACACCCGGCAGGCGCTGCAGGGACGCGGCGACGTTGGAATCGGGGAACTTGCCKATGTCCTCCGCCGAGATCGCGTCGACGACGCCTGCTGAGTTGCGCTTGATATCGAGGTTGCGCTGCAGGGAGCCGCGCAGGCCGGTGACCACGACCTCTTCGACGACGCTCTGATCGGATGCTTGTGAGCTCTGGGCCTGCGCCGCGCCGGGCGCGGCCAGGGCCGCGGCCGTGGCGATCGCCTCGGCGTCGGCGCGGTCGGCCGCGTGAGCGGCGCCGCAAAGCGCCAGAGCCAGAAGGCTCGCCGCACCGGCTAGCGCCGACTTGGAGGTCGTGCGCACGCCGTAATTACTCTGATAAGAGATTGCAGTGGTTTTCATTTCCCCCTCCAGGGTGCCATGGGTGTTTTCTTTCCGGCACAAGACAGCCGGACGCACACGCAGACGCCGTAACGCCGCGATTCCATTGACTAAAGAGGGTGTGGTGCCTCGCTTGCGTGAGTCTTGCTCATCACATCCTCCCTGCGCATTTATCGTTCTTATGATGCAACGTTAGCGCTACCAGTTACCGGTATCAATAGTTATTTGTCGGTGTAATTGTGAAGGTGCGGGAGAGGCGCGACGCATTGCGCCGGACGACGTATCGAGGTTCAACGAGGCCTCAGGGAGGAAACGATGCAAGGACAGCTGGAGCGGCTCAACGTCCGGGATCACGGCGATCTGCGCCTGAGCGCCCTCGCGGGACCGGCCCCTCATTTCGTGCAGGTGGTGGCGGCCGAGTTCACCACCGCCGCCGCCGTCTGCCCGCTGTTCCTGACAAAAAGCGCCGATACCGGCCAGTTCTATGCGGGCGCGATGTTCGGTTTCGAGCCGGGCGAAAACCTGCTGGACGAGACGTCGCGTGCGCTGTTCGCGCCCCTGGACCTCGAGCGGCAGGGCTTCTTCGTCACCGGTGACGATCTGGTCGCGATCGATCCAAGGCATCCACGATTCGCGGACGTGGGCGGCGGGAGGCTGTTCGAGGCCGACGGCGAACCGAGCCAGGCCCTGCGCCGCGTCCAGCAGGCCATGGCCCGCCTGCGCTCGGGGCTGGCCGAGACCGACACGTTCATCCAGGCGCTTCTGGCGCGCGGGCTGGTCGAGCCGATCGACGTCGACCTGTCGTTCGACGACGGCAGGACCGTGAGCCTGAACGGCCTCTACACGGTCAGCCTGGACAGGCTGGGCGAGCTGGACGAGGCGGCGGTGCTGGACCTCTTTCGGTTGGGCCACCTGCAACTGATCTACGCCATGGCCGGATCGCTGAAGCAGGTTTCGCGGTTGGCGGCGCGGCGAAACGACCTGATCTCGGTATGACCCCGGACGGGTCCTCGCCGATGCGCATCCTCGAGGGGCGAGCGGTCGATCAGTTGGACGCCGCAACCTTCGCCGATGTCGTGGCTAGGGACTGCCAACCGGTGGTGCTGCGGGGGCTGTGCCGCCATTGGCCGGTCAGCGCTGCGGCCCGGCAAGGCTGGGAAGGGCTGGCGGCTCATCTGCTCGCGTTCGACGCCGGTCGCACCGGACAGGCCTTCATCGGCCCGCCAGCGATCGCCGGACGCTACGACTATGGCGATGGCGCGGACGGCTTCAATTTCGAGCGCCAGTCCCTGACCCTGGCCCAGACCCTGGAGCGTATCGACCGGGCCGCGCGCGAGCCGGAGGCGCCCAGCGTCTATATGGGCTCGCTTCCCGCCGACGACTATGCGCCGGGTTTCGCCGCCGCCAATGCCCTGGACATGCTGCCGGCCCTGGCGGCGCCGCGCCTCTGGCTGGGCAACGCCAGCCGGGTGGCTTGCCACTACGACACCTATGACAATCTGGCCTGCGTCGTGGCGGGGCGTCGGCGCTTCACGCTGTTTCCGCCGCAAGCCATCGCCGACCTCTATGTCGGGCCGATCGACCACACACTGGCGGGCCAGCCGACCAGCCTGGCCGCCAGCGCGGCGCCGGGCGACCCCCGCTATCCGCGGTTTCCCGCGGCCGTCGCCGAGGCCCGCGTCGTCGAGCTCGAGCCAGGCGACGCCCTCTACCTGCCGAAGCTCTGGTGGCATCAGGTCGAGGCGCTGGAGCCGCGCAATCTGCTCGTCAACTATTGGTGGGACGGGTTCGCCGCCGGTCCGGACGCGCCCTATACGACCATGATGCTGGCGATGATCGCCATCGCCGAGCGACCCTTGGCCGAGCGCCAGGCGTGGCGGGCCTTCTTCGATCACTACGTCTTCCGTCCGGACGGCCATCCGCTGGCGCATTTGCCTCCCGAGCGCCACGGCCTGCTGGGGCCGCTCGGCAATGGAGCCTACGGTCGCATCCGCGCGATGATCATGCGGATGCTGCGAGGCGGGTAGGGCGCCGGACTGGCCGGCGCCCCTTGGGTCCTAGCGCCCGCGTGGGTCGAGCGGGAACTCGAACACCGTCGCCGAGACGGGCGAGACCACCAGGCTCGCGCCTGGGCGCGCCGTGCTCGGAGTGATCGTAACGCCCGCCGGCGCGCCGACCTTGTTGGCGGCCGTGAGCGACGGACCGCTCAGCACCCACTTCTGACCCGACCCGCGCACGGCGAGGGCCTTCAGGTCCAGCCGCACGGTCTGCGGCGTCTGGGTCGCGTTGACCACGCCGATCTTCAAGGTCTTACCGTCCGGGCTGACCCCGGCGATCACGTCCAGCGGATAGGTCGGGCTGCCGGCGCGCACCTTGGGATGGTTGAAGCCGACCGGATAGCGCGGCTCGGGCTGGGGCGTGTCGCCATCGACCGCCATGGGAACGACGCCGGCTCCGAAATGCTCGCCATAGAGCTTGAACACCAGGCCCGTCGTGTTGAGCGTGGCGGCGGTGGGCGTAATGTCCATCGTCGAGGCGCCGGTGGTGAAGGCGGCCATGGTCAGGAAGTCGGTGTGGCGCAGCATCTCCTGCATGACCATGGCGTAGGCCAGGGCCGACTTCAGATTGACCTCGCCGAAATAGGCGTACTCGTCCATCGACAGGAAGATCTTCTTGGCCGTCATCGCCGGGAAGCGCTGCTGGTAGATCTTCCACTGCTCGGCCTTCATGCGCACCTGGTTGGAGGGCGAGCGGGCATACTCCATCAGTTCGGCGTCGGCCGGCGCATTCGGCCGCTTCTCGGGTTGGTCGTACCAGTGCTCGGAAATGCCGTCGAAATTGCCCCAGGCCTTGGCCAGCAGGCCGCCGGTCCAATCCCATTCCGTGCCGAACTTGGGCGCGACGCTTTCGAGCGAGGCGTTCTCCTTCGTGCCGCGCGGATGGCCCTGGTCGGGCATGGCGCCCGAGCCGATCAGGGTGATGTTGGGATCGACCGCCCGCATCGCCTCGGCGAAGGCGTTGTGCTTGATCATGAAGTAGTCGAGCGAGGTCTTGCCGATCTGCCACCAGCCATAGGGCTCGTTGCCGATGTTCCAGAACTTCACGCCGTACGGCTCGGGATGACCGTTGGCCGCCCGGCGCGCGCCCCAGACGCTGGTCGCCGGTCCGTTCAGATATTCGACTTCCTCGGCGGCGGAGTTGGCGTCGCCGAGGCCGGCGTTGACCGTCACATACGGCTCGACCTCGATGATCTTGGTCAGGTCCAGCCATTCGTCCATGCCGATGTCGTTAGGCTGCATCGCGCTCCAGGCGTAGTCGAACATCGGCGCGCGCTTGTCGCGGGGGCCGATCGCGCCATGCCAGTCCCAGTCGGACAGGAAGTTGCCGCCCGGCAAGCGCCACATGCCTGAGTTCAGCGAGCGCGCGATGGCGGTGGTGTCGGCGCGCCAGCCTCGGACATTATCGGCCGGCATCAACGAGACCGCGCCGATCCGGAAGGCGCCCGCGCCCAGGCCGGTGATTTCCAGCCTTGCGTCGGCGGCATCGGCCGTCGGCGTGAAGTTGAAATCGGCGCGCTTCCATTCGCCGCCCAGAGCGGGCAGGGCGATGGCCTGGCGGTCGTTGGGGCCCGGTCCCCAGACCAGGGCGACCTCGACCTGGGCGCCGGCGTCGCCGGAGATCTGCACATAGCCGTCGTAGTGCTTGCCCTTGGCCAAGCCGATCCCGGCTTGCGACAGGCCTTTGCGCGTCGCCGGATCGACGACGATGCGTGGGCTCTGGGCGCCGACATAAGGCGCCGCCTTGTCCATGATCACCGCGTCGTCGCCCCCGATCGGGCGCCATTTGCGATAGCTGACGCCCGGCCGGCCTTCGGCGTTCAGGGGCGGCGGCGTGTCGAGCGCCGCCGGGACCACGGGATAGTAGAACTTTCGGTCGTCCAGCATCTCGGCCCACAGGGTGCGGGCCACGAGGCCGCCGATGGGCTCGATGAACATGCCGTATTCGTACTTGGTGACGGCGGCGGCGCGGCGCGTCCCGTCGATCGTCACCTTGATCGGCTCGGCGCTGGCGCCGCCCGCCGCGCCGCTAATCGCCCAGCCGAGGCAGGCGGCCAACATCAACCTGGAACGCATCTCAATCTCCCTAATTACTCTGTTTATTTATGAGTCTCGCGTGGGCGACGACGGCGCGAGACGCCGCTGTCCTCCCGAATGGTCTTCGCGCAAAAGACCGGCTTTTCCCGCCGATTTTCCTATCGGTTTTGGTAGGGGATCGTGTCGGGGGGCGAAGCGTGAATTTCAGGGTGTTTCGCGCCGACGCGGTTGACGAAGCTCCATTTACACAGACAAATGGTAGCGCTCACAATCGCTGAGCGCAACGACCGCGATCACGCGGCGCCGGGGAGGTTTCGATGACGACTCGCGACAAGCATGGCCGGGGCGGCGCGCGCTCTGGAACCTTGGCCTCGGCCTTGATGATCGCCCTGCTCGGCCTGGCCGCGCCGATCGCCGCCAGCGCCCAGGTGACGACCAAGGCGCCGCCGCCCGTCGCCGGCGCCAAGCCCGCGACCGTCCAGAAGATCAAGGTCCATTCGGCGGCCATCGAGGGCAATCTCGAGGGCGAGAGCGCCGACCGCGACGTCCTGGTGGTGCTGCCGCCCGGCTACCAGAGCCACCCCAAGCAACGCTATCCGGTCGTCTACGCGCTGCACGGCTACTGGATCGGCGCGCAGCAGTGGAGCGGTGAAATCCACGTGCCTCAGACCGTGGAGGGCGCCTTCGCCAAGGGCGCGCGCGAGATGATCGTGGTGCTGCCCGACAGCAAGACCATCCACAACGGCTCGATGTACTCCAGCTCGCAGACCACCGGCGACTTCGAGACCTTCATCGCCCGCGACCTGGTGGCCTATGTCGACCAGCACTATCGCACCCTGCCGCGCCGCGAGAGCAGGGGCCTGGTGGGCCACTCGATGGGCGGCTACGGCGCCAGCCGGATCGGCATGCGCCATGCGGATGTGTTCGGCGCGCTGTACATGATGAGCCCGTGCTGCCTGTCGGCGCGCGAGGCGGCTCCGCTCAGCCCGGAAGCCGCGGCGGCGCTGGCCCAGGTCAAGACCAAGGAAGACGTCGCCAAGCTGCCGGGAGCGCTGCGCCCGCAGCTCGCCGCCGCCGCCGCCTGGTCGCCCAATCCCCAGAAGCCGCCGCTGTACCTGGATTTGCCGGTCGAGAACGGCGTCACGCGGCCCGAGGTGCTGGCCAAATGGGCGGCCAATGCGCCGCTGGCCTTCGTCGACCAGTATGTGTCCCAGCTGCGGCGCTACAAGGCGATCGCCATCGACGTAGGCGACCGCGACAGCCTCAAGGGCGACGCGGGCAAGCTGCATGAGGCGCTCGACCGTTACGGCCTGGCCAATGGTTTCGAGATCTATCCGGGCGATCACACCAGCGACGTGGCGGGGCGCTTCCAGGACCACGTCCTGCCGTTCTTCAGCCAACACCTCGTCTTTCAGGCGCGCTGAGATCCATGCCGTTCGCCGCCCGGAGCCCCTTGATGTCCTCACGCCGCCTGAGCGTCGCCCTGGCGGCCGCGCTTCTCGTCTGCGCCGCTTCGGCGGCGGCTGATCCGCTGGCCGCCACGGGACGGTGGAGCGCCCATGAGCGGAGCGCGGCGCGCACGCCGCCCATGGGCTGGAACAGCTGGAACGCCTTCACCAGCGACATCGACGAAGACAAGATCATGGGCTCGGCGAGCGTCCTGGTCTCGTCGGGCCTGGCCGCCAAGGGCTATCGCTACGTCAATCTCGACGATGGCTGGTGGCTGAAGCGTCGCGCCTCCGACGGTCGCATGCTGATCCGGGCGGCGCGTTTCCCCTCGGCCGCCACCGCCAATGGCGACACCAGCTTCCGCCCGCTCACCGATCGCCTGCACGGCATGGGGCTGAAGGCGGGTATCTATTCGGACATCGGCCGCAACAGCTGCGGCCAGGTGTTCACCTCGACCTTTCCCAACCAGCCGGAAGGCGACGTGGGCGAGCGCGAGGTTGGCCTGTATGGCCACATCGATCAGGACATCGGCCTCTATTTCGGAGAGTGGGGCTTTGACCTGATCAAGGTCGACGGCTGCGGCGTGCGCGGCCTCGGCCCCGCTGACCCCCGGGTCAAGGCCGGGCAGTATCGGGCGCTTGGGCCGTTCGTCGACATCGACTCCCTGGGACGCACCGACATTCCTACAGTCCGGGGGCTTTACGAGGACGTGGGCCGGGCGCTGGACAAGCACAATCCCGACGGCGACTTCGTCTATTCGCTCTGCCTGTGGGGCGCGGCCGACGTGCGGTCATGGGGCAAGAACGTCGGGGCCATGTCGCGCACCAGCGAGGACATTTCGCCAACCTGGAGCCGCATGCTGCACAATCTCGACAGCGTCTCGCGGCGTCCGCTCTACGCCCATCCGGGGACGTGGAACGACCCGGACATGCTGTTTGTCGGCAAGGGCGACTTCGACGCCGACCATCTCGAGGCCGCGCGCTCGCACTTCACGCTCTGGGCCATGGTCAACGCCCCGCTGCTGATCGGCTATGACCTGCGCAACGCCAATCCGGCCTTGCTGGAGATCCTCGGCGCCGCCCAGGTGATCGCCCTGAACCAGGATCCGGCCGGCAACCAGGCCGTCCTTGCGTTCGATTCCGCCGACCTCTCGATCTTCGTCAAGACGCTGGCCAGCGGCGACAAGGCGGTCGCGATCCTGAACCGCACCGCCGCGCCGGCCGAGGCGATCTTGACCGCCGATCACCTGAAGTTCCTGGCCGACGCCGACATCGACCTGACCGACCTCTGGTCCGGCCAGGCTTCCCGCTTCAAGGGCGAACGCAAGTTCCAGCTCGCGCCGCGCCAGACCCTGCTGTTCTCGGCCAAGGGCAAGCGACGCCTGGCGGACGGCGTCTTCCTTTCCGAGCAGCCCGGCGCGGTCAATCCAGCCATCGACGGCGTGGCGGTCCCGCAGGCTGACCCGTTGGTCCATCGCGCGATCCTGCCCTGGCGCGGCACGCGCGGCGCGGGCGAGCCGCCGCGCTACGGCGGCTGGGGCGGCGCCCAGGCTGATCGGACGCCCTATGACCAGGAGCTGGCGATCGCCGGCCAGCGGTTCGGCGCCGGCCTCGGCGTCCTGGCCAATTCGCGCCTCGAGGTCCGCAACACGGGCTTCCGACGCTTCACCGCCAGCGTCGGCGTCGACGACAGCGCGGTCGATCGCAGCCGGGCCGTCACCTTCCTGGTCTATGGCGATGGCAAGCTGCTGGGCCGTTCGCGGCCCTTGAAGTTCGGCCAGAAGGCGCAGGCGCTCAGCATCGACGTAGCCGCTGTGCGATTGATCGAGCTGGTCGCGCAGGGCGGCAAGGACGATCCGCGCCCGGATCCCGTCACCTGGGGCGAGGCGGCTCTGCGACGCTGAGCGCGCTGGCCGCTAGGACCTCGACTCATCCCGGGCAGCGGCGCCGGCGGCCGATCGCCGGTTCCAGCGACCGCGGGTGTGCGCGCCCTCGAGGCTGATCCGCGAAAGGCGCTCGTGCGCCTCGAACTCGGACACCGCGGCGAGATAGGCGTCGAACAACGCGCCGACCGCCTGGCGTGTCGCCGAGGACGAGCGCTGCGTCAGCGCCTCGACCACCCGCGCCTGCAGCGTCCGGATCGACCGTGACGAGCGGGCCAGCGCGGCGTTGAAGGGGCCGCGAAGCCCGGGCCGGGTGGCGGCCAGGTCCCAGAGGTTTTCGATCGAGGCCGCGATCGCCGCATTGTCGCTCGCCCGAGCCAGGGTGACGTGGAAGCGGCGGCAACACTCGGCGGTTGTCGGGCCCGGCGCGCTGACGGTCGGCGGAGCGGGCAGGGAGCCCTCGGCCGCGTCGAGACCCGCGGCGAGGCTGGCCGCCTGGATCTCGAAAGCGCGGCAGGCCTCCAACAGCGCCACCAGGTCGACCGACGACGTTCCGCCAAGACCGCTTCTGGGCTCGGCGCCGATCACCTGGCTGCCCGACCCGTGACGCGAGACGATCAGGCCCAGGCACTCCAGGATGATCAGGGCCTCGCGCAAGGCCGTGCGGCTGACGCCGAACTCGCTCAGCAGCTCCTGCTCGGTCGGCAACCAGTCGCCACGACAGAAGACTCCGGCCTTGATGCGGCTCATCAGTTCATAGGCCAGCCGCTGAGGCGCGCGTCGCCCGAGCGGGGTCACTTGGGCGGCGCGCAGAGAACCAAACGACGACATCGCGAACCCTAATTACTGAGAGAAAAATAGAATTTCAGGGTCAGGCCGTCGAGAAGATTCTCATATCTGACAATGTTTCCACATATGAAATGACACACGCATCGGCGCCGCCCATCACGATGAATCGTCGAGAGATTTCGGGACTGGGCGGGGCGGGGCGAAGTGGCCGCTGGCCTGATCGTGAAGTCGGATTTCGGCCGGCGATTAGGCCGACAAAAGCACACGGACGCGGCGGCGGTCCGAAGCCGCGGCGGCCGTGTGTCAGCTCGGATCTGGGCTAGCTGTCAGGCGACGGCCAAGTCACATGGACGAGCGGGTGTCGTCCAACGCCAGGTCGACGAGCGCCCGCATCGCCGCGCTCGCCGCGTCCGGATCTCCAGCGACGATGGCGTCGCAGACC
>NZ_JBFUJD010000124.1:0-11302 GCF_056401555.1 Caulobacter sp. P4_E5 | reverse complement strand
CGGCGGCAGCGGCGCGGGCTTCTTGCCGGCGGCGGTCACGGTGACGGAGTCGACCTTGGCCGGATCGTCCGTGACGCCGGGCGCGGGGGCGCTCGCCTGGCCGCTCAGCAGCATCATGGCCGTCAGCATGCCGATCATCGCGCACTCCTTGCTCGTTTGGCGGGAAAGCCTAAACGCGAACACCGTTACACGCTACAGGAGCGATACTTGACGCTTGCGCCAAATTCGAACGGCCGTAAGAGTTCCCTACGGGTAAAGGGGAATATGTAGTGAGTCCGACCACCGACGCCGCCGCCTCGCCTTCTCTCAATGAAGGCGTGGTCGAGGCCGCCGAAACCGAAGCCGCCACCAAGAACCTGGTCTTCGTCGCCGCCGAGCGCCTGTTCGCGCTGCACGGCTTCCAGAATGTGTCGGTGCGCGACATCACCGCCGCCGCCGGCGTGAACTTGGCCTCGGTGAACTATCACTTCGGGTCCAAGGACGCGTTGCTGTTCGAGATCTTCCGTCGCCGCACGGCCGAGCTCAACCGCGAGCGCGCCAAGATGCTGCACGAGGCCAATGATCGCAACGACGGCGCCCCGCCGCTGCGCGAGATCCTGGCCGCCCTGCTGACCCCGCCCCTGCGCTGGTTGGCCCCGGACCACGAGCGCCGCATCTCGTTGCAGTTCCTGATCCGAGCCCGCAGCGAGGGCACCGACGAGATCCGCACCGTGCTGAAGACCGACGTCTCGCACCTGCGCCGCTTCTCCGACGCCCTGCTGCGCGCCCGGCCGGACCTGTCGCCGGAAGAGGTCTACTGGCGGCTGCACTTCACCCTGGGCATGCTGCACAACAACCGCTTCGCCGAGTTCGACCGCTTGAACGTGCTGTCCGAAGGCCAGACCAGCGAGGCCGACGTCGTGGCCCTCCTGAACCGGATGCTGGCCTTCGCCGAGGCGGGCTTCCTGGCCTAGGCCTCTGGCGGAACCTGAGCCATGCCGGCGCGTTGTCGCTCCGGCATGGGACGGCTGCGCATCCTTCACGAGACGCGGTACTATTATGAACGGCCAGTGCGGTTCGGACCGCAGCGGCTGATGATCCGTCCGCGCGACAGTCACGCCCTACGCATCGTCGAAGCCTCCTTGCGCCTCTTCCCACCCGGCGGCACCCGCTGGAGCTACGACGCCAACGGCAACTGCGTCTGCATCTTTCAGCCCGACGGTCAGGCCGACGCCATGCGGGTGGCCAGCGAGCTGGTCATCGACCGCTATCCCGCCCCGCTGGCTCCGCAGAGGATAGAGAACCCCGACACCCTGACGCCGATCGTCTACTCCCGGGAGGATCGGACGACGCTCGAGCCGTTCATCGCGCCCGTCACGGACGATCCAGACGCAGTGTTGCTGCGCTGGCTGCGCAGCCTGGCCAGTCACCGCGACGAGCCCGCCCTCGCCTTCCTCTTGCGGATCAACGAGCTGATCCACAGCCAGTTCGAATATTGCACGCGCCACGAACAGGGCGTGCAGACGCCCGTCGAGACCCTGCAGAAGCGCACCGGCGCCTGCCGCGACCTGGCCTGGCTGATGGTCGAGGGTTTGCGTCGCCTGGGTTACGCGGCCCTGTTCGCCACCGGCTACATCCACTCGCCTGGAACCAAGATCCGCGGCGCGGGCGCCACCCACGCCTGGTGCGAGGTGTTCCTGCCCGATCTGGGTTGGCTGGAGTTCGATCCGACAAATGGGCTGGTCGAGTCGCCGGATCTGATCCGCGTCGCCGCCACCCGCACGCCAGCCCAGGCGTTACCCGTGTCGGGCGCGATCATCGGCGACCCCGGATCGTCCCGTCTTCACGTCTCCGTGGATGTGCGTTTGATCGACGAAATCGACCGCGCCGCGTGATAGCCTCAATGGCTTACGGGAGGAAAAGCCCATGACCAGCGGCTTCCAAAATCAGAACCCGATGACCAACTTCAACTTTCCAAAGTCGGAGCCCAAGGCCCAGCACGGCCAAAAGCCCGACGAGGCCTGCTTGAAGGTCAAGGAAAAGCGGACCTTCGAACCCAAACCAGGCCACTGAGGCGCCCACCAATCGGGCGTTGCCCCGCTCGCGGAACAGTTGTCACGCGAGACGTCTATACAGACGGGTAAGGTGTCATTAATCATGACGCCAGGGGAATTGGGGGAGCTAAACGAGCATGCGCCGAGTCGCGCTCGGATGTCTGCTGGCGGTGGCCGGTCTCGCGGTCATGGGAACCGCGACGGCCCTGTCGACTCATACCCCTGAGCCTTTCAACCAGACCTTGACCCTGGCCGGCGGGCCCGAGGCGACGCCCTCGCCTTCCCCCGCCCCGGCCTATGTCGATGATCCTGATGCTCCGATCGCCACCGCCCGCTATGGCGGCGAGCAATCGCGCACGATCGCCGCCGAGCAATACGCCACCCCCGCCGCCGCCACGGTGGCGCTCGCAGGCGGTCTCGACGAGGCGGGCCTGACCGGCGCGACACCGGCGCCCGCGCTCGTCGTTTCAGCCGTGGCCGCCCCCGCTAAGGCGGAACCTCCACGCCCGACCGTGCGGCTGCTGGCCGAAGCGCCCGCCCACCACCGCCCCATCCTGGCGCTGACCAAGGTTCATGAGATCCGCCCCTATGGGAGGGTGCTGAAGGTCGAGGTCAACGATCAGCCGCTGGCCTTCACGCCCATGGGCTTGCAGTCCAACGCGGTGCGGCGCCTGACCCTGAGCGCTTCGAACATCATGTCCAAAAGCCGAGCCACGGCGGAGGACCTGCGCCGCGGCCGCTGGATGCTGTTCGCCGCCAGCTCGGGCAAGGCCTATGGCCTGAACCTGATCCGCGATTCCCTCGGCGGCTGGCGCAACGCCGGCTACAGCGAGGAAAAGCTGGCCCGCTTCGGCAGCCGCCAGCTCGGCTTGGGATATCGCAAGAACAACAGCCTGATCTCGCTGACGGCCACGCGGCGCAAGCTGACCTCGATCGACTATTCCGACAAGGATACGGTCGTCGGCGTCACCGTCTCGGTGCGCGGCAAGTAGGCGGCTGACCGGCGGTCAGCGCGAGGGCGGTTTGGGCCCGTCTTCCTCGGCCTGTCTCTGGTGGAAATACGCGGCCTGCGCGGGCTCTTCGACAGCCCGGATCTTGGCGCTGTGCTGGATGGAGTCGATCTCGCCGCGCAGCTTAGTCGCGGTGTCGAAATCCTGGGCCGCGACCGCCTCTTCCAGCTGTTCCTTCAGTTCGTCGAGATGCGACATCGGCGCCTCCATGGGATGGGCTCCCATGGAGAACGCGCGAAGGTCGCTTTAGGCGCGCGCCGCCGCGATGCGGGCGCGGGCGATCTCGTCGGCGACCAGGTTGGCCGGACGCTTTTCGGCGATCGACTGGTCGATGACCTCGGCCAGGGTCTGGGCCAGGCGATCCAGCTTGGTGGAAACCCAGTCGCCGTCGAAAGCGCCGCCGGCTTCCAGCGCGCGGATCTCGGCGGCCACGTTGATGATGCCGCCGCCGTTGATGACGTAGTCCGGGGCGTAGAGAATCCCACGATCGAACACGGTCTGGCCGATCATGGCGTCGGCCAATTGGTTGTTGGCCCCGCCGGCGATCACCTTGACCTTCAGCCGCGGCAGGGTCGCGGCCGAGATCGCGCCGCCCAGGGCGCACGGAGCGAACACGTCGGCCTCGACATCGAAGATGGCGTCGGTCGGCACGATCGTGGCGCCGGTCTTGGCGGCGACTTCGTTGAGGGCGTTCTGGTTGACGTCGGCGATGGTCAGGACCGCGCCGGCGGCGTGCAGTTTCTCGGCCAGATAGGCGCCGACGTGGCCGACGCCCTGGATGGCGACGTGGACGCCCTTCAGGTCACGGTGCAGGGCCCGCTCGACGCACAGGCGCACGCCGCGGAACACGCCCTCAGCGGTGACCGGCGACGGGTCGCCCGAGGCGGCCGCATGGCCTTCCAGGCCGGCGACGAAGCGGGTGGTCCTGCGGGTGCTTTCCAGGTCCGACGGCGAGACGCCGACGTCTTCGGCCGTCCAGTACTGGCCGGCCAGGCTGTCGACGGCGCGGCCGAAGGCCTCGAACAGTTCCGGCGTCTTCTGGCTGCGGCTGTCGCCAATGATCACCGCCTTGCCGCCTCCGAAGTCGAGGTCGGCCATGGCGTTCTTGTACGACATGCCGCGCGACAGGCGCAGCGCGTCGGTCAAGGCCGCGTCGGCGCTGGAATAGTCCCACATGCGGCAGCCGCCGGCGGCCGGACCGCGGGCGGTCGAGTGGATCGCGATGATCGACTTGAGACCAGTTTTTTCGTCGAAGAAAGCGTGGACGCCTTCGTGTCCCTCGAAATCGGGGGAATCGAACAAGGTCATGCTGTCGGTCTCGCGTCGGCCGGGATGAACGTGGCGGGGATGTACGCCCCCAGGACGCGCCTCACAAGCCCGAACGCTGAGGCTGGGAGGTCTTGGTTTTGGCGGGCTTCGGCGGGTCCAACGCTGTCATGGCGGCCACGGTCGCGGGAATGGGCGGCGCGCCCGACGGGGGCCAGGGTCCCGGCGCGTCGCGAAGGAAGGCCTCGGCATCGGTCCAGACCTTCTCGGCCTGCCTGTCGACCAGCAGCAGGTGATAGCCCTTGGCGTAGTAGGCCGTCCGGGCGCCGGGCTTCAACCGCCCAACAGCCTCGACCGTCGGCTCGCGCGGGATGATGTGGTCGTTGGCGCCGTAGAACCAGGCGGTCGGCACGGCGATCCCGCCACTCGACTTCCAGGCCCGCTCCATCAGGCCCACCAGGCCGTAGATGGTGTCCGACCGCGCGCCCCAGATCAGCAGCGGGTCGCGGCCCATGCGGCGCAGCTCGTCGATATTGTCGCTGGGGATGACGTTGCGGACCAGCCAGTCCGGCGGCTTGACCACCCATTCGCCGACCACGTGGGCGGTGAACCACAGGCTCATCCGGTTGGGCAGCGGCTGGTTCGACCAGCCCCAGACGGCCGGGGCGAACAGCATCAGCTTGTCGACCGCTGGCGGATTCGGCCCGGCCATGGCGCTGATGGCAAGAGCTCCGCCCATGCTGATCCCGGCGAGAGCGACCTTGGCGCGCGGATGCCGCTCGCGCACCGTCTGGACCAGGGCGCGCACGTCCTCGATCACCAAGTCGTTCGGCGCCCAGACCCCGCGCTCGGGCGAGCGGCCAAAGCCTCGGACGTCCAGCGCGTAGGTGGCGATGCCCCTCCCCGTCCACCACTCGGCCGCCAGGTGGTAGGCGTTGGCGTAGTCGTTCATGCCGTGCAGGCCGACCATCACCCACTCAGGTTCATCGGCCGGCAGCCAGCGCATCAGACCCAGCTTGGCGCCGTCGAAGCTGATGAAGGCGTCGTCCAGCAAGCGTGGGCCGCGGAAACCAAGGGCCGCCAGGTCCGGCCTCTGCCGGAGCGGCGCGCAGGCGCCGAGCGCGGCGGCGGACGCGGTCAGGATCAGGGCGCGGCGGTTCATCGGTTCAGAATGTCCGCGACCCGCTGGCGAAGATAGGGGGCGACCTCGGCCTCGAACCACGGATTGCGCTTCAGCCAGCCTGTGTTGCGCCACGACGGGTGCGGCAGCGGGATCGCGTTCGGCCCGAAGTCGCGCCAGGCGGCGATGGTGTCGGTCATGGTTCGGCCCGTCCGCCCCGGCAGCGCCCAGGCCTGGGCATAGCCGCCCACCAGCAGGGTCAGCTCGACGTTCGGCAGCTCGGCGAGCAGTCGCGGCCGCCACAGCGTCGCGCAGCGCGGCGGCGGCGGATAGTCGCCACCCTTGGGATTGGTGCCCGGAAAGCAGAAGGCCATGGCGGCCACGCCGATCTCGGGCCGGCCGTAGAAGGTCTCGCGATCGATCCCCATCCATTGGCGTAGCCGGTCGCCCGAGCGGTCGTTGAACGGCAGGCCGGTCTCGTGGACGATTCGCCCCGGCGCCTGGCCGCAGATCAGGAGCTTCGTCTCCTCGCGAACCCGCACCACCGGTCGAGGCGTATGGGGCAAGTACGGCGCGCAGGCGCGGCAGGCGGCGATGTCGGAAAGGAGCGCGTCGAGCGGCATGGGCGGGATTTAGGGTGCGGCGGCGCGTGTCCAAGCGGCGCAGAAAAAAACTGTCATCCCGGACAAGCGCGTAGCGCGCCGATCCGGGACCGCCGGAAGCGCTGAGCTTCTTGCGGTCCCGGCTCTCCGCTGCGCTACGGCCGGGATGACAGTTCTATCAGTCCTCGTCGCCGCCGATCTCGTCTTCGCCGACCGTCTCCTCGAAGCTGGTCGGATCGCCTTCCATCCGCAGGCGGATGCGGTAGACGCCCCGGAACTTCTCGGGATTGACCGGCTTGTTGTGGCGCAGGATCACGACCTTGCCGTCGCGGGCCAGTTCGATGGCGTTGGTGCGCACGTGGCCGAGGATCTGCTGCCAGCGCTCGGGCTGCATCGCCTTGGCGACGTTCATCGGGTCGATCGACTTGCCCTCGGGCAACGCCGCCAGCTGGGACAGAATGATGTCTTGGATCGGGGAGCTCATGAACGCTCCCTTGCCACGGATTGTCAGCAGAGGCGAGACCGACGGCTTGCGCTAACCCCTCCGCCCTTCTAGCTGATCTTCAAAGACAACGGAGGGGATCGGGCCATGGACGGCGGAAACGACATCTGGAGCGGCCCCAAGCTGGTGGAGACCGGCGAGTGGGCCGGCTGGCGCACGTGGTCGGGCATGGATCCGTTCGAGGACCAGTCCGGCCCCTTCTATTTGAAGGAAGACGAGGACGGTCGCGTGACCGCCGCCTTCCGCGCCGAGGCCAAGCACATGAACGGCGGCGGCTTCATGCACGGCGGCTGCATGATGACCTTCGCCGACTACTCACTGTTCGCGATCGGCTGGAAAGCCCTGGCCGACAGCCGCGCCGTGACCGTCAGCCTGAACGGCGAGTTCATCGGCCCCGCCCGCCCCGGCGACCTGGTCACCTCCACCGGCGAGGTGATCAAGGCCGGCGGCTCGCTGCTGTTCGTCCGCGGCCTGATCTCGACGGGAACCGGGCCGATGCTGAACTTCTCGGGCGTGATCAAGAAGATCCGGGCGCGCTAGATCCCGGCCTCCGCCGCCGGCCGGGCCATCATCGCCTCGCGCCAGCGGCTCAGGGGCTCCAGGTCCTTGGCCGGCCGGAAGCGGATCATCCGCGCGAAGTCGATGGCGGTAATGGCCAGGATGTCGGCCATGGTCACCCGGTCGGTGGCGATGAACGGGCTCTCGGCCAGTCGCCGATCCAGCACCTTCAGCGCCCGCTCGGCCATGGCGAGGTTGTTCTGGGCGACTTCGGGGATCTGGGTCTCGATTCCCGCCATGGCCGGATGGGTGTGGCGCACGGCCATCATCATCGGCGTGCTGACCATCATCTCGGTCCGACGCATCCACATCTCGATCACCGCCGTCTCCTTGGGATCGCGACCGAACAGGTTGGGTTCGGGATAGACGCTTTCGAGGTAACGGCAGATGGCGACGGACTCGGTGATCGTCGTCTCGTCGTCGATCTCCAGCGCCGGTACGTGCGGCAGGCCGGCCTTCGAGAGGTAGTCGGGCGTCTTGTGGTCGCCGCCGAAGATCGACACGTCGACGATCTCGATGTCCTCGATCCCCTTCTCCGCCATGAACCAGCGGACCCGGCGAGGATTGGGCGCGCGGCGGCTGTCGTAGAGTTTCAAAAGAAATCCTCCCGGCTTGTGACCGGGAGGATGATCTCATTCCGCCACGGAACGGAAGCGCGGGCTAAAGCCCGAACAGCGCCCGGGGCATCAGGCCGACCAGCGAGGCGGTCAGGCAGGTGGCCAGGAACCCGGCCATCATCGCCTTCCAGACCAGGCCCAGCACTTCCTGGCGGCGCTGGGGCACCAGCACCGAGAAGCCGGCCACGTTCATGCCGACCGAACCGATGTTGGCGAAGCCGCAGAGCGCGTAGGTCATGATCATGCGGGTGCGCTCGTCCAGCAGGGTCGCACCGACCTTCGACAGCTGGATGAAGGCGGTGAACTCGGTGAGGATCAGCTTCACGCCCAGCAGGCCGCCGGCGGTGCCGGCCTCCTTCCAGGGGATGCCCATCGACCAGGCCAGCGGCGCGAAGACCACGCCCAGGCCGCGCGAGATGCTCAGCGGTTGGCCGCCGATCATGGGCATGGCCCCCAGGATCTTGTCGACCATCGTGGCCAGGGCCACGAAGACGATCAAGGTCGCCCCGACGTTCAGCGCGATCTGCAGACCGTCGGTGGTGCCCTTCATCACCGCGTCGATGGCGCTGCCGTAGGTCTTGTCCTCGGCGGCGAGATCCAGGTCCCCGCCCTTCTCCATCGGATCCGACGGCACGATGATCCGGGCCAGCAGCACCCCGGCCGGAGCCGAGATGATCGAGGCGGTCAGCACGTGGGCGGCGGCGTTGGGCAGCACGTCGTGCAAGATCGTGGCGTAGGCGACCATGGTCGAGCCCGAGACGCAGGCCATGCCGACCGCGATCAGCATGAACAGCTCCGAGCGCGACAGCTTGTCGAGATAGGCGCGGATGAAGATCGGGCCTTCGACCTGACCCATGAAGATGGTGGCGGCGGTGGCCAGGGCCGGCGGGCCGCGCAGGCCCAGCGTCTTCTGGAACACGAAGCCAAAGCCCTGGGCCAGCCACTTGAGGATCTTCCAGTGCCACAGCAGCGCCGACAGGGCGCAGACCACCAGGATCACCGGCATGACGCGGAAGGCGAAGATGAAGCCCGCGCCCGGATTGCTGACCGTGAACGGCTGGTCGCCGCCGGCCAGAAAGCCGAACACGAAGGCGGTGCCAGCCTGAGTCGAGGAACCCAGGCCCTCGACCGCGCCGTTGACGCCGCGCAGCATCTGCTGGGCCTGTGGCAGGCCGAACAGCACCAGGACCAGGATCACCTGGACGACAATGGCGCCGATCGCCAGAACCCACGGGAATCGCTTGCGATTCTCGGAAACGAGCCAGCAAAGGCCCAAAGTGAGCGCCAGACCCGCGAGGGCCTGCACGTTCTCAGGACGGAACATCAAAGCGAAGACCTTACGATGAGGCGACGCCCCCGCGACGCCGACCAAGGGCGAAGAATGACACCAAGTCTGCCGTCGCACGCAAGCGGCTTGCGTAAGGAAGGGTTCAGGAAGGCGCCCGGCGCCTAAGTCAGAACCTTCTTACGTCTCGATCCGGCGAGTCGCGCTAGCGCCCGGTCAGCTCCTCGACCAAGGCTGTCCGATCATAGACCTTCACCAGCGCTTCGACGATCGCCACGGCCGAGACCGACACGGTGCGGTTCCGCGCCGCGTCATAGCCGTAGACCCCGCCCAGCGAATGGATGTTACCGTCGAAGGCCACGCCGATCAGGCGGCCCTTGGCGTCGATCACCGGCGAACCGGAGTTGCCGCCGACGATGTCGTTGGTGCTGGAAAAGTTGAAGACGGTCATCAGCTTCAACCGATCCTTGGCGTCCAGCCAGCGCTGGGCGGCCGCGAAGGGCTCCACGCCCGTGACCCGGTCGTAGAACCCGGCGACGGTGGTCGTGGCCGGAATCCGCTCGCCCCGTTCCCTCCAACCGGCGACCTCGCCGTAGGACAGGCGCAGCGAGAAGGTCGCGTCGGGATAGGCGCTGTCGCCTATCAGAGCGAACCGAGCCCGGGCGATCTTCTCGGCGGCGATGTCAACCGGTCCGGCGACCTCGGCCTCATAGGCCACGCGGGCGGCGCGGGCGAGCGGGTCGGTGCGCCGCACGAAGCGGATCAGCGGATCGTCCGAAACCTCGATCGCCGCCTCTCCGCCCTTCCACAGCGCCATGCGCACGTCGGGATCGGACAACCGGCTTTCGGCCAGCGTCTCAGCGACCTGCTCCGGGCTCTCGCGGCCCAGCAGCGCCTGGACCCGCGGGTCGTCAACGGTCAGGGCCTCGCGGACCTTGAGCAGCCAGTGCTCCAGATAGATCCGCTCCAGGGCCGCAGTGGTCGGCGGGACATCGGCCAGCTTGCGTTCGATCAGCGGCAGGCGGGTGTCGGCGTACTCCGGCAAGCGCTCGGCATTGGGCTTGGTCCGCTCCTTGGCGGCCCGCACCAGCAGGCGTGCATAGTAGTAGAGCTCGGAGCCGCCGCCGGCCCCGCTCTCCAGCATCCGCAGGGGCAGGAAGCGCTCGGCGGCGGCGGTCTGGGCCTCGGCGATCTGGTCCCAGGCCTTGCCCGCCTGGGCCTCCAGCTTTGGATCGGCGGCGATCTTGGCGCGCAGGGCGTTCTCCTCGGCCCGCTTGGCGGCGAGGAAGGCCTTGTCGTTCAGCATGGCCTGACGGCCCAGGCCCAGCTTGTAGCTGTTCTGCACCCAGGCCAGCGCCTGGGTGGCGGCGCGCCTGTGCTCGTCGTTCTCCTGACCGAACTGGATCAGCCGACCCCGAAGTTCGGCCCGCTGCAGCTGCACGAGGGGCATGACGAGGTCGCGCTGGGTCTCCAGCTGGGCCACGGTCAGCTGGCGCTCGGTCGCCCCCGGATTGCCGACCACGAAGGTCGGCTCGCCCTCGACCGGCGGCTTGTCGCGCCAAGCCAGGAAGGTCGGGGTGATAACCGGCTTGTCGTCGGCGTAGAGCCGCACGAACGCCGCGTCGAGCGCGTAGCGCGGGAAGTTGAAATTGTCGGGGTCTCCACCGAATGCGGAGGCCGCCATCTCGGGCGCGAACACCAGTCGGACATCGTTGTAACGGCGGTACTTGTAGACCTTGTACTGGCCGCCCCGGAAAAAGCTGATCGCCTGACAGCGCAGAGCCTGGTCCTGGCCGCAGGCCGCCAGTTCGGCCACCGCCATGGCGCTCTCTCGGGCCCGCACGAAGTCGCGGCCGCTCTTGCCCTCGGACGCCGCCCGCACCTGGTCAGTGACGTCGATGATGGTCAGCAGCACCTCGGCCTGGACGCCGGCGCACTTGCGCTCCTCGTCGCGCCCGTCGGTCAGGAAGCCGTCCTGGACATAGTCATGCCCATCGCTGGACAGGGCCTGGGCGCATTCGGAGACACAGTGGCTGTTGGTGACAGCCAGGCCAGCGCCGCTGACCAGTCCGGCCGAGCAGCCGTTGGTCAGCCGCACGGTCGAGGCCTGAACCGTGTCCAGCCAGGCCTGGTCCAAGGTCACGCCCGTCGCGGCCTTGATCTTGTCGACCGGGATCCTGTCGAAGGTCCACATGCCCTCGTCCGCTCGCGCGGGGACCGTCGCGACGAGCGCGAGAACCAGGGCGGAAGCGGCGCGGAGGACCGTCATGGGCGTTTCGGATCGCTGCACTGAATTCGTCGCTTAACCT
>NZ_JBFUJD010000123.1:0-11385 GCF_056401555.1 Caulobacter sp. P4_E5 | reverse complement strand
AGCCCGCCTTACATCTCACGGCGAGACGATCGCCGGACTGTCATCGGGGTGAGTTGAGAAAGCCCCTTCCCCAACCCTCGTCATCCCGGGCGGAGCGCAGCGGAGACCCGGGACCCAGGGGCAACCGCACTGCACCGGCCCCTGGGTCCCGGGTCGGCTTCACCGCCCGGGATGACACGGGTTATTTGCGATGAAGTTCCGCTCACCTTCCCTCCAGGAAGGGAGCCCGCCTTACATCTCACGGCGAGACGATCGCCGGACTGTCATCGGGGTGAGTTGAGAAAGCCCCTTCCCCAACCCTCGTCATCCCGGGCGGAGCGCAGCGGAGACCCGGGACCCAGGGGCAACCGCACTGCGCCGGCCCCTGGGTCCCGGGTCGGCTTCGCCGCCCGGGATGACACGGGTTATTTGCGATGAAGTTCCGCTCACCTTCCCGCCAGGAAGGGAGCCATCCTTACATCTCACGGCGAGACGATCGCCGGACTGTCCAGGTCACTCAAGGACGACGCTCCGCGTCGCCGCGCGCGGCCGCCGGAGGCGGTCCTTGACTGACCTGGACAGTCCGGCACGCTGCAGCCTCCAAGAGATGTAAGGTTCACACCGACCTGGGCAGGTCGGGTGCGACGCCTAGAAGCGCTTTTCACTTCTATCTTGCCGCTCGCACGTACCTCGGAAGGCCAACCCTAGACCACCGAGATCAATATCGCCGGTACTGCGGTCGATACGCACCGTGGCTTTATTGATGGGGTTCAGCCGAAATCGAGCAGTTATCGCGTCATCGGAAACGTTGATCTCCGACAACAACCACCAGCCGTCTTTTCCCCCGGTATTTATCGGCGGCACCAAGGATTTGGGGACTCTAACGCGGCTGCCGTCCGCTCTAAGATCAAGAAGCAATCGCTCGTCAAATCGCTCTTTGCGATAGCTCGTCGCATTGGCGGAAGCGGTCCCGCCCGCATCGTTAGACGCATTCACTGTGGTGGTATCGGCCACTGTGCGCGTTCCAACACCTTCACAGCGCAACAGTAGGTCAATGCTTGAGGAGGAATTCGGACTGTCGGCAGCTCGTGCCGCAGAGCCGACAAAGACGAGTGCGCACGTTATGCCGACGATAAGTCGCTTCATGACTCCCCCCAAAACCCACACACGTACTTACACCTTCACGATCCCCAAACCAAAAGGGGCGGAGCCTCACGACCCCGCCCTCTCCAATTCACCTAGCTCAGAGCAAGCCTACTCCGCCGCCACCTTCGGCGCGTAGCCCAGGATCGCCTTCGTCTCCAAAAACTCCCCGAACGCGTGGTCGCCCCACTCGCGCCCGTTGCCGCTCATCTTGTAGCCGCCGAACGGGGCCATCAGGTCGGGGCTGGCGCCGTTCAGGTTGACCTGGCCGGCCCGCAGCTTGGCGGCCACCTTGCGCACCGCCTCCGGGTCGCCGCCCGAGACATAGGCGGCCAGGCCGTACTCGGTGTCGTTGCCGACCGCGACGGCCTCGTCGACCGTGTCGTAGGCCAGGATCGAGACCACCGGGCCGAAGATCTCCTCCTTGGCGATGGTCATGTCGCTCTTGACGTTCGCGAACACGGTCGGCTTGACGTAGTAGCCCTTGTCCAGGCCCTCGGGCCGGCCGACGCCGCCGGTGACCAGGGTGGCGCCCTCGTCGATGCCCTTCTGGATCAGGCCCTGGATCTTGCTCCACTGGGTCTCGGACACCACCGGGCCCATCTTGTGGTTGCCGTTGGGGTCGCCGACCGTGTGGCTCTCGGCGGCGGCCTTGGCGATGGCGATGACCTCGTCCATGCGCTGGCCGGGGACCAGCATCCGGGTCGGGGCGTTGCACGACTGGCCCGAGTTCATCATCACCGAGGCGATGCCGCCGCCCACGGCGCGCGGGAAGTCGGCGTCGTCGAGGATGATGTTGGGGCTCTTGCCGCCCAGCTCCTGGTGGACGCGCTTGACGGTCGGGGCGGCGTTGCGGGCCACCTCGATGCCGGCCCGGGTCGAGCCGGTGAACGAGACCATGTCCACTTCCGGATGGCTGCTGAGCGCCGCGCCCACCGTCGGGCCGTCGCCATTGACCAGGTTGAAGACGCCGGCCGGGACGCCGGCGGCGTGCAGGATCTCGGTCCAGATCTGGGCGCTGAACGGCGCGATCTCGGAGGGTTTGAGCACCATGGTGCAGCCCGTGGCCAGGGCCGGGGCGACCTTGCAGGCGATCTGGTTCACCGGCCAGTTCCACGGCGTGATGAAGGCGCAGACGCCGATCGGCTCCTTGACGATCCGGGTCGTGCCCCGGTCTTCCTCGAATGAGTAGTTCTTCAGCACCGCGGCGGCGGTCTGGAGGTGGCCGATGCCCATGGCCGCCTGGGCGCGCTGGGCCAGCCAGGCCGGGGCGCCCATCTCCTCGGTGATGGCCTTGGCCATGTCCTCGTAGCGCTTCTGGTACTCGGCGATGATCCGCTCGAGGATGTCGATGCGCTCCTCGCGGCTGGTCCGGGAATAGGTCTCGAACGCCTTGCGGGCGGCGCGGACCGCGCGGTCGACATCGGCCGCCGAGCCCATCGAGATCACGCCGGCGACCGCTTCGGTGGCCGGGTTGATGACGTCCAGGGTCTTCGGAGCGGCCGGATCGACCCAGGCCCCGTCGATATAGAACTTGGTGTAGTCGCGCATGCCGTGCTCCTGCCCTTGGGTGTTCTTGCCTGGTCCGCTCTGACGGCGGGCGGTTTCAAACAGCCATTTAATGTGATCGGCGTTCAGGTGGGAAGCCCCCCAGCGCGCCGCCAGCCGCGAATTCGCTGGCCTCGGCCCCTCGGGGTGGTAAGCGATCGAGGGGCCTCGCGCCGGATGCGCGGAACGGCGGTGGGGGCGTGATGAAGCGTTTTGCAATTTTCGCGGCGACGGCGATGCTGTCGCTGGTCGCGGGCATGGCCGCCCAGTCGGCTCCGGCCGCGCCGACCCCGGCCTGCCAGGCGCCGGGCAAGCCGGTCGCCGAGGCGGGCTTCGTGTCGATCGGCGGCATCCAGCAGTGGGTGACGGTCGACGGCCAGGACTGCGCCAATCCGGTGGTGTTGATCGTCCACGGCGGCCCGGGCAATCCCAACACCCCCTTCGCCCACAGCCTGTTCGGGGCCTGGACCAAGGCCTTCACCGTCGTCCAGTGGGACCAGCGCGGCGCGGGCAAGACCTACGGGGCCAACAAGCCGTCCGAGGACACGCCGCTGACGATCGCCCAGCTGACCGGCGACGGCGTCGAGGTCGCCCGCTACGCGGCCCAGCGGCTGGGCAAGCATAAGGTGATCCTGATGGGCGGCTCGTGGGGCTCGGCCCTGGCCGTGCACATGGCCCAGAAGGAACCGGGCCTGTTCCACGCCTATGTCGGCACGGCCCAGCTGGCCAGCTACGCCGAAGACGTCAAGCTCAGCTACACGCGCACACTAGGCCTGGCCAAGGCCGCGGCCGACGCCGACACGGTGGGCAAGCTGGAGGCGCTGGGCCCGCCGCCGTGGACCAATCCCCGCGCCTTCGGAACCCTGCGCCGCGCCACCCGCAAGTACGAGGCCCTGGCGACCGACCCGGCCCCCAAGGGCTGGTTCGCCCCCGGCCCCGGCTACGACACCCCCGCCTACGCGGCCGACTACGAGGCCGGCGAGGACTATTCGTTCCTGAACTTCGTCGGCCTGGCCGGCGACGGCATGGGACCAAAAATCGACCTGCGCCAGCTGGGGACCCGCTTCGCCATGCCGGTCTACATGCTGCAGGGCGAGGCCGACCTGGTCACCCCGCCAGAAGTGTCGCGCGCCTATTTCGACAGCCTGACCGCCCCGAAGAAGGCCTTCATCCCGCTGCCGCGCACGGGGCACGATCCGAACATGCGGATGATCGACACGCAGTTCGAGGTGTTGAAGACGGTGCGGGCCGAGGCGGTGGCGGGGGATCGGCGGTAGGGGTCGAAATAGATTCCCTCTCTCTWTGAGAGAGGGAGGGGCCCGCCGCGAAGCGGTGGGAGGGTGAGAGGTTACACTCTCTCCGATCTAAGCTCTGACTTTGACGGCGCGACTTAAGGGCCACTGTCATGGCGAGACCTTGAGCTCGCCCCTTCAGAACGCTCAACGGAAGGCCCGGGATTTTCCGGCTGGCGGTGAAACCTCTCACCCTCCCACCGCCTACGGCGGCGGGCCCCTCCCTCTCTCTATGAGAGAGGGTTTTCGCGACCTCACCACATCGCATCCGCCTCCACCCCGCCCAGGGCCTCGGCGAGCCGCCGCCGCGTGGCCTTGGTGGTCTCTTCGGGCAGGTCGTCGAGCGCGAACCAGCCGACCGCGTGGATCTCGCCCGCCGCGTCCGAGGCGCAGGGCTCCCAGGCGTCGACGCGGTAGACCAGCACGTGGTCGCCCGGATGCAGGACCTCGTTGCTGTGGGCCGAGACCAGGCGCGGGCGCGACAGGGCGCGGACCCCGGCCTCCTCGGCCAGCTCGCGGACCACGGCGATCTCGGCCGTCTCGCCGCGCTCGACCCCGCCGCCGGGCAGGTACCAGCCCTTGATGTAGGTGTGCTGGATCAGCAGGACCTTGCCGTCCGCATCGGTCACCACCGCCCGCACGCCCAGGGTCAGCCCCCGCGTCATCCGGAAAAAGGCGTAGACCAGGGGCCTCGTGAACGGTTCGATACGGCGTCGCCAGAGCATGGAACCGTTCTAGCCCGGCCCGCGCCCGCGGTCAGGCCCTTGCCGTCGCCATTGGGCGCGGCTAAAGCGGCGGCAACCTTGGTCTTATCTGGAGCCACGCCATGCTCGCGATCGGTGTCATCGCCATCTTCCTGGCCGTCGTCTGTGGCCTGAACTACTTCGAGTTCGGCCGCGTCGACTAATGACGGGCGCTGGGGGCGCCCTTGGGCGCGGCGCGGCCCTGGTCACCGGCGCGGGGCGTCGGATCGGCCGGGTCCTGGCCCTGGAGGCCGCCCGCGCCGGCTATGACGTCGCCGTCCACCACCGCGCCTCGGTCGACGAGGCGCAGGAGACGGCGACCGCCGTGCGCGCCCTGGGCCGCCGCGCGGTCCTGGTCCGCGCCGACCTCGCCGACGAGGACGCGGTCCGCGGCCTGATCGGCCAGGCTGCCACTGAACTCGGCCCCGTCACCCTGCTGGTCAACAGCGCCTCGGCCTTCGAGGACGACCGCGTCGGCGGCCTGTCCCGCGACAGCTGGGACCTGCATCTCGAGACCAATCTGCGCGCGCCGATCGTGCTGGCCGAGGCCTTCGCCGCGGCCCTGCCCGACGACCGGCAAGGCCTGGTGGTCAATATCGTCGACCAGCGGGTGCTGCGGCCCAACCCCCAGTTCTTCAGCTATTCCCTGGCCAAGGCCGGCCTGTGGTGGGCGACCCAGACCCTGGCCCAGGCCCTGGCCCCGCGCGTGCGGGTCAACGCCATCGGGCCGGGCCCGACCCTGCCCTCGGTCCACCAGACCGCGGGCGAGTTCGAGGCGGAAGCCGCCGGCGTGCTGTTGCAACGCCGCGCCACGCCGGACGAGGTCGCCGCCGCCCTGCGCTATCTCATTGACGCGCCGTCGGTCACGGGCCAGATGATCGCGGTGGACGGCGGCCAGCACCTGGGCTGGCGGACGCCCGATATCGTTGCGCCTTAGGAGGCCACGCTTGGCCGCAGCCCCCCTCGTCGAAACCGCCGCGGCCCCGCTGGCGCCCCAGGACCTGGCCCGGATCATCGTGACCAAGGTCTTCGTGCGCGGCCTCAAGGTCGACGCCCAGATCGGCGTCTACGACCACGAGCATGGCCGGGTTCAGCCCCTGATCGTCGATGTCGAGCTGGACGTGGCCGCCAGCCACTGCGAGCGCCTGGGCGACACCGTCAATTACGAGATGGTCGGCGACGCCGCCCGGGCCATCGTCGCCGAGGGCCATATCGACCTGGTCGAGACCTTCGCCGAGCGCCTGGCCCAGGCCTGCTTCGTCGACCCCCGCGTCACCCGCGCCCGGGTGCGGGTCGAAAAGCCCCTGGCCCTGGCGCCCCACGCGGCCGCGGCCGGCGTCGAGATCACCGCCGTCCGGTCCTAGGATGAAGGTCAGCCACCACGCCCGGCTCTCTCCCTTCCAGCCCGAAACGGTCTGGACCCTGGAGGCCGGGACGCTGGTGGAGACGCGCGGCAAGGCCGAGCGCCGCTTTGCCCTGTCCAGCCTGACCCGCTACCGCCTGAGCGCGGACCAGAACGGCGGCCGCCGCCGCACCCTGCTGCTGACCTTCGGCAAGCGCCGGCTGGTGATCGTCTCGCAAAGCTATCTGGGCCCCGGCCGGTTCGAGGATCGGCTGCCCGGCTTCTCGACCCTGGCCCGGGCCATCGCCGCCGTCGGCGCTGACCTGGCCCCCCGCGCCCGCTTCGGCGTGGCGCGGCTGGAGGCCCGCGCGGCCTTCACCTGGGTCATGGGCTTGCTGGCCTTCGGCGCCTCGGCGACCCTGGTGTTCTCGCTGACCGCCGGCATGGCCGAGGTCGGCGTCGACATGGCGGCGCGGATGAGCTTCGTCCTGATCCTGATGGTCGCCGCCCTGCCCTGGCTGGGCCGGGATCCCACGTTCGACCCGCACGACCCGCCGGCGGATTTGTTGCCTTGAACCCGCTCCTCCCCCGCGCCGCGGGGGAGGTGGCCCGAAGGGCCGGAGGGGGCTAGCTGGACCTACGCCGCATTAGCCCCCTCAGTCGCTCCGCGACAGCTCCCCCGCGAGCGGGGGAGCATCTCCATGACACCACCTTCATTTGCATCCCATCCCGATCGGCGCGACGATTGGGCCAACGATGTTATCCCAAGGCTCAGTTTCTTGACCGATCCCACCCCCGACCCCGCCGTGCCGCCCTTGCTGCAGGACGACAAGACCCTGCCGGTCGTCATCTACGCCTTGCACATCGCCAGCCTGGTGACCGGCGGCCTCACCAGTCTGATCGGCGTGATCATCGCCTATATCAGCCGCAAGGACGCGCCCGCCTGGCTGGCCAGCCACTACGAATTCCAGATCCGCACCTTCTGGCTGACCCTGCTGTTCAGCGTGATCGGCCTGATCCTGACCCCGGTCGGGATCGGCGTCGTCGTGCTGGTCGCCGTCGGCGTCTGGCTGGTCGTGCGCTGCGTCGTGGGGCTGTCGACCCTGCTGAAGGGCCAGCCCTATCCCACCCCCAAAGCCTGGATGCTCTGACATGACCGACACCGCCGCCGTCACTCCGCGCGTTGAAGAAGACAAGATCCTGCCGGCCGTCGTCTACGGCCTCTATCTGCTGGGCTTCACCAACGGCCTGACCTTCATCGTCGGCCTGATCGTCGCCTATCTGAACCGCGACGAGGCCGGACCGATCAACGAGAGCCACTTCACCTTCGCGATCCGCACCTTCTGGCTGTCGATCGCCTGGTTCCTGATCGGCCTGGCCCTATTCCTGGCCGGGCTGGTGCTGGCCATCGTTCTGGTCGGCATCCCGGTCATGATTGTCGGCGGCCTCATTCTGGGGGCGGTCGGCGTCTGGTTTGGCGTGCGCTGCGTGCTAGGGATCTACTATCTGGCCAAGGGCGAGGCGTATCCGCGCCCGCGCAGCTGGTTGATTTAAAGGCGCCCGCTCCGCCCGGCGCCCGCGAGCCGGTCACCCGCGCCGCCCGCTTCCCCTGCCGGTTGAGACGGCTCGACGGAAGCTGGGCTGTGGGCTGACTTACGCGGCCTGGCGGTGGGACGCCTTGTTAGGACGTCTGGGGGGACGGATGCTAGCGCGATTGGTTGGGATCATCTTGGGGCTGATCCTGGCGACGTCGGGATACGTGGTGGCGGGTTGGGGCTCGCTGGGGAACTGGGCCACGTCTCTCGATCTCGGACCGTTCGAGCCGCATCGGCCCATCGCCGGCGCGGCGGCGACGATCGTGGGCCTCGTGCTCATCGTCGCCGCCCTGATTCCCCGCCGCAAACCCAAGCGCAAGCCCGCGCCGATGGCGTTCGGGCTGGAGCTGGAGCCGGCGGCGGCCCAGCCCGTGGCCGCCCCCATGGCCGCAATTGAACCCGCTCCGGCACCGACGCCGCTCGTGGTCGAGCCCACGCCGGAACCCGCCGCGCCGCCGATGATGCAGGTCGCCGTCGCGCCCCCGCCTCAGGCTCCGCCGCCGCCGCCGACCTTCGCCGAAATGCGCCTGCGCCTGGTCTCGCTCAGCCGTGACGAGTCCTGGGCCGAGGCCGCCCGCATCCTGTCGGCGATGAAGCGCGCCGCCCACACCGACCGGGAGCTGGCCGTCGTCTATCGCGACCTGGGCGACTTCGCGCGCGCCCAGGGCCAGATGGACGACGCCGCCGAGGCCTACGAGACCTCGGTCTCCTACGCCCGCCAGGTGCGTCAGGCCCGCCAGGACGACGAGACCGCCGAGCTGCTGGCCGGTTCGCTGTCGGGTGTCGGCGACGCGGCCGAGGCCGAAGGCCGGCTGGACGCGGCCCTGGCCGCCTTCGAGGAGGCCCTGGCCCTGCGCCGCTCGACCGGTGGGCGCGAGGCCGGCGACACCGGGGCCAAGCGGGCCCTGTCGGTGAACCTCGAGCGCCTGGCGGACCTGCGCGAGGACCGCGGCCACCGGATGCGGGCTCTCGACCTCTATCGCGAAAGCTACGACATCGCGGCTTGTTTGGCGGCCGCGGATCCGGCGCGGTTCGGGCCGGACTTACAGGCGACGCGGGCAAGGCTGAACGAGCTGGAAGCCAAGGTCGCGGGGTAGGGGAAAAGCCCCTTCTCCCCTTGCGGGAGAAGGTGGCCCGAAGGGCCGGATGAGGGGTCGATAGACCTGTCGGCTTGGCGCCCAGCGGCATCCACTGTCGCGGCGGATGCTTTCTTCAACCCCTCACCCGACCCGCTTCGCGGGCCACCCTCTCCCGCAAGGGGAGAGGGAAGGAGAATAGATCCACTCTATCCCATCGACAGGTTTTATCAATTTGCTCGATCAAAACCCGGTGGCTACAAGGGCGCATCCTTTTCAAACGGAGCGCTTCATGTCGCTGGTCAACACCGAGATCAAACCCTTTACCGCCCAGGCCTTCAAGGACGGCAAGTTCGTCACGGTCAGCGAAGCCGATGTGAAGGGCAAGTGGTCGGTCTTCTTCTTCTACCCGGCCGATTTCACCTTCGTCTGCCCGACCGAGCTGGAAGACCTGGCCGACAACTATGACGTGTTCACGCGCCTGGGCGTCGAGATCTATTCGGTGTCGACCGACACCCATTTCTCGCACAAGGCCTGGCACGACAGCTCGCCGGCCATCGGCAAGATCAAGTACACGATGATCGGCGACCCGTCGGGCGTGGTGACCAACAACTTCGAGATCATGCGTCCGGGCGTCGGCCTGGCCGACCGCGGCACCTTCCTGGTCGACCCGCAAGGCGTGATCCAGTTCATGGAAGTCACCGCCGAAGGCATCGGCCGCAACGCCATCGAACTGCTGCGCAAGATCAAGGCCGCCCAGTACGTCGCCAGCCACCCGGGCGAGGTCTGCCCGGCCAAGTGGGAAGAGGGTGAAAAGACCCTGGCCCCGTCGCTCGACCTCGTCGGCAAGATCTAAGCACCACTAGAACTACCCGAGCCGCCGGCCGTTCATTCGGACCGGTCGGCGGCCCGGCCCTCGATCGTTCACGGCGTTCGATACTCCTCCCCGAAAATCGAACGCCTCTCCTTTCCTCCCCTAGCCTTTTGGGAGCGCGCCATGCTGGACGCCGGTCTGAAGACCCAACTGACTCAGTATCTGCAGAACCTGCGCCAGCCGATCGAACTGGTCGCCTCCCTCGCGGACGACGCCGGTTCGAAGGAAATGCTGAGCCTGCTCGAGGACGTCGCGGCGACCTCGGACAAGGTCAGCCTGAACCTGGCCGGCGACAACGACCGCAAGCCCTCGTTCGCGATCACCCGCGAGGCCGGCGACGCGGATGTGCGCTTCGCGGGCTTGCCGCTGGGCCACGAATTCACCTCGCTGGTTCTGGCCCTGCTGCACGTCGGCGGCCACCCGCCGCGCATCGACGCCGAGGTCATCGAGCGGATCAAGGCGCTGGACGGCGACTATCGCTTCGAGACCTATTTCTCGCAATCGTGCCAGAACTGCCCCGACGTGGTGCAGGCGCTGAACACCATGAGCGCGCTGAACCCGCGCATCCGCCACGTCGCCATCGACGGCGCCCTGTTCAAGGCCGAGGTCGAGGCCCGCGAGGTCATGGCCGTGCCAACCATCCTGCTGAACGGCCAGCCGTTCGGCCAGGGCCGCATGGACGTCGAGCAGATCCTGGCCAAGCTGGACACCGGCGCGGCCGACCGCATGGCCGACAAGATCAAGACCAAGGACGCCTTCGACGTGCTGGTGATCGGCGGCGGTCCCGCCGGGGCCGCGGCGGCGATCTACGCCGCCCGCAAGGGAATCCGGACCGGCGTGGCGGCCGAGCGCTTCGGCGGCCAGGTGCTGGACACTATGGCCATCGAGAACTTCATCTCGGTCCCGCACACCGAGGGCCCGAAGATGGCCTCGGCCCTGGAGCAGCACGTCAAGGAATACGACGTCGACATCATGAACCTGCAGAAGGCCGTCGGCCTGGTCCCGGCCAAGACCCCGGGCGGGCTGATCGAGGTCAAGCTCGAGAACGGCGCCAGCCTGAAGTCGCGCACCGTCATCCTGTCGACCGGGGCCCGCTGGCGGAACGTCAATGTCCCCGGCGAGGCCGAATACCGCAACAAGGGCGTGGCCTATTGCCCGCACTGCGACGGCCCGCTGTTCAAGGGCAAGCGCGTGGCGGTGATCGGCGGCGGCAACAGCGGCGTCGAGGCGGCCATCGACCTGGCCGGCATCGTCGCCCACGTGACGCTGATCGAGTTCGACAGCCAGCTGCGCGCCGACGCGGTGCTGCAGCGCAAGCTGGCCAGCCTGCCGAACGTCAAGATCGTCACCTCGGCCATGACCACCGAGATCCACGGCGACGGTGGCAAGGTCAGCGGCCTGTCCTACAAGGACCGCAACCACGACAGCGTCCACCGCGTCGACCTGGAAGGGGTGTTCGTGCAGATCGGCCTCGTGCCCAACACCGAGTGGCTGAAGGACTCGGGCGTGGCCCTGACCGCGCGCGGCGAGATCGAGGTCGACTATCGCGGCGAAACCTCGCTGCCGGGCGTGTTCGCGGCCGGCGACGTCACCACCACGCCGTACAAGCAGATCATCATCGCCATGGGCGAAGGCTCGAAGGCCTCGCTGTCGGCGTTCGACTACCTGATCCGCCAAGTGCCTGCGAACGAAGAGCAGGAAGCGGCTTAGAAGCTTCTGGACGCYCCCTCCGTCTCGCCGCCTATCGGCGTCGAGCCACCTCCCCCGCTTCGCAGGGGAGGATGGACGGCCTC
>NZ_JBFUJD010000122.1:0-11585 GCF_056401555.1 Caulobacter sp. P4_E5 | reverse complement strand
AGCTGATGCATCCGCACACCCTGATCGTGCGGGATTCGACCGGGCCGGTGGCGGAGTAAGACGTCCAAATGTTCCCTCTCTCATAGAGAGAGGGAGGGTGAGAGGTTACACCCTCAACCGTTTTCGCGCCGAGCCCGAGCCTGAGCCGCTTTAACCTCTCACCCTCCCACGCCTTCGGCGTGGGCCCCTCCCTCTCTCTATGAGAGAGGGTTCGTTCGGGGTGTAGAAAGATTGGTCAGACAACGTGCTTGCCGTCCCTGCATGTTAGCGCTACCAAGTGCCTGACGAACGAGCGCCGCCGACAGTAGCGGCAGCCTGTAGACGCTCGACAATGGGGAGACGACGCCGTGGGCGTGAGTGAATTCCTTCCGGAAGACTGGAAAGACGCGACCCTGCTGGGCCGCATCGACTTCGGCGATGGCCCGACGCCTGTGCTGGTGCGCGGCGGCCGCGTCGAGGACATGTCCAAGATCGCCCCCACCGTCGCCGACCTGATGAACGCCTTCGCCCCCGGCGCGCCCATCCCGCGCGGCGAGGACAAGGGCCCTCTCGAAACCCTCGACATCCGCCCCGTGTGGGAAGATCCCGACGGCGCCGCGCCCGTAAAGCTACTGGCGCCAGTCGATCTGCAGGTGCTGAAGGCGGCCGGCGTGACCTTCGCCGTCTCGACCCTGGAGCGGGTGATCGAGGAACGCGCGCGCGGCGACGCCGCCGAGGCCTTGAAGATCCGCGCCCAGCTGGCCGACCGCATGGGCGGCGACCTCAAGAGCGTCAATCCGGGTTCGGAAGGCGCGGCCCGTCTGAAGGACGCCCTGATCGCCSASGGCSTGTGGTCGCAATAYCTGGAAGTSGSCATMGGCCCCGACGCCGAGATCTTCACCAAGGGCCCGACCCTGTCCTCGATGGGCTGGGGCGATCATGTCGGCGTCCGCTATGACAGCCACTGGAACAATCCGGAGCCGGAAGTCGTGCTGCTGTGCGACGGCTCGGGCGAGATCCGCGGCGCGTCGCTGGGCAACGACGTCAACCTGCGCGATTTCGAAGGCCGCTCGGCCCTGCTGCTCAGCAAGGCCAAGGACAACAACGCCAGCTGCGCGATCGGGCCGTTCTTCCGCCTGTTCGACGCCACCTTCGCCCTGGACGACGTCCGCTCGGCCGAGGTCGAGCTGAAGATCACCGGCCGCGACAACTTCGTGCTCGACGGCCACAGCAATATGAGCCTGATCAGCCGCGATCCCGCCGTGCTGGCGGGACAGGCGTTCGGCAAGCAGCACCAGTACCCGGACGGCTTCGCCTTGTTCCTGGGCACCATGTTCGCCCCGATCCAGGACCGCGACGCGCCCGGCCAAGGCTTCACCCACAAGGTCGGCGACCGGGTTCGCGTCTCGACGCCCAAGCTGGGCGTGCTCGAGAACGAAGTCACCACCTGCGACAAGGCCAAGCCGTGGACGTTCGGCATCTCGGCCCTGATCCGCAACCTGGCCGGCCGCGGCCTCCTGTAAATCCAGATCGAAGGAGCTCGGCTATGACCGACACCCTGCGCCACTATATCGGCGGCGAACGCGTCGCCACCGACGCTCCGGCCGAGAGCCTGAACCCGTCCAACACCAACGATGTCGTCGCCAGGGTGCCGATGGGCGGCCAGGCCGAGGTCGACGCCGCCGTCGACGCGGCGAAGAAGGCCTTCCCGTCGTGGTCGGACGCCTCGCCGGAAGTCCGCTCGGACCTGCTGGACAAGGTGGGCTCGACCATCATCGCCCGCAGYGCCGAGATCGGTAAGCTGCTGGCCCGCGAAGAGGGCAAGACCCTCCCCGAGGGCATCGGCGAGACCGTCCGCGCCGGCCGCATCTTCAAGTACTTCGCCGGCGAGGCCCTGCGCCGCCACGGCCAGAACCTGGAAAGCACCCGTCCCGGCGTCGAGATCCAGACCTATCGTCAGGCCGTCGGCGTGTTCGCCCTGGTCACGCCCTGGAACTTCCCGATCGCCATCCCGGCCTGGAAGGCCGCGCCCGCGCTGGCCTTCGGCAACACCGTGGTGATCAAGCCGGCCGGCCCGACCCCGGCCACGGCCAACGTGCTGGCCGACATCATGCAGGAGTGCGGCGCTCCGGCCGGCGTGTTCAACATGCTGTTCGGCCGCGGCTCGATGGGCGACGCCCTGATCAAGCACAAGGACGTCGACGGCGTCTCGTTCACCGGCTCGCAAGGCGTGGGCGCGCAAGTCGCCGCCGCCGCCATGGCCCGCCAGGCCCGCGTGCAGCTGGAGATGGGCGGCAAGAACCCGCTGATCATCCTGGACGACGCCGACCTGGAGCGCGCCGTCGCCATCGCCCTGGACGGCTCGTTCTACGCCACCGGCCAGCGCTGCACCGCCAGCTCGCGCCTGATCGTCCAGGACGGCATCCACGACAAGTTCGTGGCCCTGCTGGCCGAAAAGATCGCCGCTCTGCGGGTCGGCGACGCGCTCGACCCCAACACCCAGATCGGCCCGGCCGTCTCCGAAGACCAGATGGAGACCAGCTACAAGTACATCGACATCGCCACGGGCGAAGGCGGTCGCGTGGTCACCGGCGGCGGGCGCCTGAAGCTCGACAATCCGGGCTGGTACGTGCAGCCGACCCTGATCGCCGACACCCTGGCCGGCATGCGGATCAACAACGAGGAGGTCTTCGGGCCCGTCGCCTCGACCATCCGCGTGAAGAGCTACGAAGAGGCCCTCGAGATCGCCAACGGCGTCGAGTTCGGCCTGTCGGCCGGCATCGCCACCACCTCGCTGAAGCATGCGCGCCACTTCCAGCGCTACGCCAAGGCCGGCATGACCATGGTCAACCTGGCCACCGCCGGCGTCGACTACCACGTGCCGTTCGGCGGCACGAAGAGCAGCTCGTACGGCGCGCGCGAACAGGGCTTCGCGGCGGTCGAGTTCTTCACCCAGACCAAAACCTCCTACTCGTGGTCGTGAGCAGCATGTCCTCAGCCATCTATCCCAGCCTGAAGGGCAAGCGCGTCGTCATCACTGGCGGCGGCTCGGGCATCGGGGCCGGCCTGGTCGCCGGCTTCGTGCGCCAGGGCGCGGAAGTGATCTTCCTCGACATCGTCGATGCGGATTCCACCGCCCTGGTCGAGCAGCTGTCGGCCGGTGCGGCGATCGCGCCGGTCTACAAGCGCTGCGACCTGATGGACCTGGACGCGCTGAAGGCCGTGCTGGCCGAGGTTGGCGACGTCGACGTGCTGGTCAACAACGCCGGCAACGACGACCGCCACACCCTGGCCGACATCACCCCGGCCTATTGGGACAACCGCATCGGCGTGAACCTGCGCCACATGCTGTTCGCGGCCCAGGCCCTGGCGCCCGGCATGGCCAAGCGCGGCGGCGGCGCGATCATCAACTTCGGCTCGATCAGCTGGCACCTGGGCCTGGAGGATCTGGTCCTCTACGAAACCGCCAAGGCCGGCATCGAGGGCATGACCAGGGCCCTGGCCCGCGAGCTGGGTCCCGACGACATCCGCGTCACTTGCGTGGTGCCGGGCAACGTCAAGACCAAGCGCCAGGAGAAGTGGTACACGCCGGAAGGCGAGGCCGAGATCGTCAAGGCCCAGTGCCTGAAGGGCCGCATCGTCCCCGACAACGTCGCCTCGCTGGTGCTGTTCCTGGCCTCCGACGACGCCTCGCTGTGCACCGGCCACGAGTATTGGATCGACGCAGGCTGGCGCTGATCCGCGGAAACTGTCATCCCGGCCCAGCGCGTAGCGCGCCGAGCCGGGACCGCCGCAAGCGCTGAGCTTCTTGCGGTTCCGGGTCTCCGCTACGCTGCGGCCGGGATGACAATTTGAGATGAGCAGATGACCGTTACTCCTACCTGCGTCTGGGATCTGAAGGCCACTCTGGGCGAGGGTCCCATCTGGACCGGCAACGCGCTGTGGTTCGTGGACATCAAGGGCCACACGATCCACCGCTACGAGCCCGCCACCGGCGAAGCCCTGAACATCAACGCCCCCGAGCAGGTGACCTTCCTGGCGCCGCTGGCCATCGGCGGCGGCTTCGTCGCCGGCCTGAAGTCTGGCCTCTACAAGTTCCACCCGCTGTCGGGCTTCAAGCCGCTGGCGGTGATCGAGGCGCCCGAGTTGGACAACCGTCCCAACGACGCCACGGTCGACGCCCATGGCCGGCTGTGGTTCGGCACCATGCACGACGGCGAGGCCAACAAGAGCGGCGCGCTCTATCGCATGGACGCCGCCGGCGTGGCGCGGATGGACAAGGACATCTGCATCACCAACGGCCCCTGCGTCTCGCCGGACGGCAAGACCCTCTACAACACCGACACCCTGGAAAAGACCATCTGGGCCTATGACCTGGCCCTGGACGGGACGCTGTCGAACAAGCGTGTCTTCGTGAAGATCGCGGTCGGTGACGACGTCTATCCGGACGGGTCGGTCGTCGATTCCGAAGGTTACCTCTGGACCGCCCTGTGGGGCGGCTTCGGCGCCATCCGCTTCTCGCCGGCCGGCGAGGCCGTGGCCCGCATCGAGCTGCCGGCGCCCAACGTCACCAAGCCCTGCTTCGGCGGGCCCGACCTGAAGACCCTTTACTTCACCACCGCCCGCAAGGGCCTGAGCGACGAGACCCTGGCCCAGTATCCGTTGGCCGGCGGTCTGTTCGCGATCCAGGTCACCGTCGCGGGCCAGCCCCAATACGAGGTTCGCCTTGCCTAACCGCACGCCCCGCCGGTTCCGGTCCCGCGATTGGTTCGACAACCCCGACCACATCGACATGACCGCGCTCTATCTGGAGCGCTTCATGAACTACGGGATCACGCCGGAGGAGCTGCGAAGCGGCAAGCCGATCATCGGCATCGCCCAGACCGGCAGCGACATCTCGCCGTGCAACCGCATTCACCTGGATCTGGTGAGCCGGGTGCGCGACGGGATTCGCGACGCCGGCGGCATTCCCATGGAGTTTCCGGTCCATCCGATCTTCGAGAACTGCCGTCGCCCGACGGCGGCGCTGGACCGGAACCTCTCGTATCTGGGCCTGGTCGAGACCCTGCACGGCTATCCGATCGACGCCGTCGTCTTGACCACTGGCTGCGACAAGACCACCCCGGCCGGGATCATGGCCGCCACCACGGTCAACATCCCGGCTATCGTCCTGTCGGGCGGCCCGATGCTGGACGGCTGGCACGAGAACGAGCTGGTCGGCTCGGGCACGGTGATCTGGCGCTCGCGGCGCAAGCTGGCGGCCGGCGAGATCACCGAGGAAGAGTTCATCGACCGCGCGGCCTCGTCGGCCCCCTCGGCCGGCCACTGCAACACCATGGGCACCGCCTCGACCATGAACGCCGTCGCTGAGGCCCTAGGCCTGTCGCTGACCGGCTGCGCGGCTATCCCCGCCCCCTACCGCGAGCGCGGTCAGATGGCCTATCGCACGGGTCAGCGGATCGTCGACCTGGCCTATGAGGACATCAAGCCCAAGGACATTCTCACGAAGAAGGCCTTCGAGAACGCCATCGCCCTAGTGGCGGCGGCCGGCGGCTCGACCAACGCCCAGCCGCACATCGCGGCCATGGCGCGTCATGCGGGCCTGGAGGTCACCGCCGACGACTGGCGGGCGGCCTACGACATCCCGCTGATCGTCAACATGCAGCCGGCCGGCAAGTATCTGGGCGAGCGCTTCCACCGGGCCGGCGGCGCGCCGGCGGTGCTGTGGGAGCTGCTGCAGCAGGGCCGCCTGCACGGCGACGTCCTGACCGTCACCGGCAAGACCATGGCCGAGAACCTGGAAGGCCGCGAGACCGGCGACCGCGAGGTGATCTTCCCCTACGCCCAGCCGCTGGCCGAGAAGGCCGGCTTCCTGGTGCTGAAGGGCAATCTGTTCGACTTCGCGATCATGAAGTCCAGCGTCATCGGCGCCGACTTCCGCGCCCGCTACCTGTCCAAGCCCGGCCAGGAAGACATCTTCGAAGCCCGCGCCATCGTGTTCGACGGCTCGGACGACTATCACCACCGCATCAACGACCCGGCCCTGAACATCGACGAGCACTGCATCCTCGTCATTCGCGGCGCCGGGCCGATCGGCTGGCCGGGCTCGGCCGAGGTCGTCAACATGCAGCCGCCGGATCACCTGCTGAAGAAGGGCATCATGAGCCTGCCCACCCTGGGCGACGGCCGCCAGTCGGGCACCGCCGACAGCCCCTCGATCCTGAACGCCTCGCCGGAAAGCGCCATCGGCGGCGGCCTGTCGTGGCTGCGCACCGGCGACACCATCCGCATCGACCTCAACACGGGCCGCTGCGACGCGCTGGTGGACGAGGCCACGATCGCCGAGCGCCGTAAGGAAGGGATCCCGGCCACGCCGGAAACCATGACCCCCTGGCAGGAAATCTACCGCGCCCACACGGGCCAGCTGGAGACCGGCGGGGTGCTGGAGTTCGCGGTCAAGTACCAGGACCTGGCGGCCAAGCTGCCTCGCCACAATCACTAAGGGGTCAGCCCCAAACTGGCGGCCTGGCCGTCGAGAAACGAAAGCCCCCGGAGCGATCCAGGGGCTTTTTTCTTAGGCCCCGTCGTCCGCGAAGGTCCGGGTTTCGGCGGCCGGGCCGATGCCGCTCTCTTCAAGGACGCTGTCGGCGGTGGCGACGACCGCCCGCGCGCTGGCCTGGCTGCTGGCGACGAGCACGACCTCCTCGCCGGAGACCACGGCCCACCGATCGCCATAAGGGCGGATAGAAAAATGCGGGCTGTGATCAGTCATGTCAGGTGCTCAAACGCGCCGGTAAACTTAAAGTTCAAGATGGCCGAAACAAGGCAGCTTGACCAATGCCTGAGCAGTCGAGATACGCGAAGGTATTCGGCGCAGGTATTTATGGTATTCGCCAAGGTAACAAATTCGACCATATCGCCAGGTATTAAAAAATCCTTAATAAATCTGCAGCGAATTGTAAAATTCTCCTGTAGGTTGAACCCAAAACAGGTAGTATAGTGCAACTGTCGGGGCCGATCTTTCTGTTGCACATACAACATGTTGTCTTTGACCAGAGCACCAGATCAACGCCGTGAATCCCCCACCCTGGTGGTCCTGACGACCGCCTTGCAGCTGGGCCTTGTCGTGCTGGTTTGGTTGCTGGCGCTGATTCCCGCCGCCTTGGCCGCTTTAACTATCCTCACAGTAAAGCTGGTGCGTCGTGCTTTGCGCGGCCCCTCCAGTTCCTCGCCGGGCTCCAAGGGGGACCAGCCATGAGCATGCGCCCCGCCCACGCCGCCGATCTCGCCCCCCTGGCCCGCCTCTGGTGGCAAGGCTGGCGCGACGCCCATCTACCGCTCGTCCCCAAGGCGCTGGTGGCGCGGCGGACGTTGGACAGCTTCATCGACCGCATGGCGGTCGCCCTGCCCCGCGTCCGCACGCTGGGGCCGGTCGGCGCGCCGCTAGGCTTTCACCTGATCAAGGGCGACGAGCTGAACCAGGTCTATGTGGACGAAGAATCACGCGGCGCGGGCGTCGCCACCCTGTTGATGATCGACGCCGAGGACCGCCTGCTGGAGGCCGGAATCACTGCGCCCTGGCTGGCCTGCGCCATCGGCAACGCCCGCGCCGCGCGCTTCTGCCAAAAGTCCGGCTGGACGCGGGTCCGCCCGCAGACCGTCCCGACGGAGATTCCGGGCGGCTGGTATCCTCTCAAGATCTGGCGCTACGAGAAGGCGCTGGGCCAGCCCTCAGCCTGGACCGCCCCCACTGCGAGCGACCTTTCCGAGTCGCGGTCTTTCGCGCAAAGCGCTACCGAGGCCCAGGAACGCCCCGAGGAACGCCCCGAGGAACGACCCAGAGTGACGAGATGGACGCCCGTCCCGCCGAACCCTCCGAACTGAACGCCCTGGCCCGTCTGTGGCGCCAGGGCTGGCGCGACGCGCATCTGACGCTGGTCCCCGAGGCTCTCGTGGCCCTGCGCACGCTGGACAGCTTCACGGAGCGGATGGCCGCCGCCCTACCCCGCGTCCGCGCCTTGGGCCCGGTCGGCGCGCCGCTGGGCTTCCACCTGATCAAGGACGACGAGCTCTATCAGTTCTACCTGGCCGGCGAGGCGCGGGGGACGGGCGCGGCCGCGGCCTTAATGGCCGACGCCGAGGCGCGGCTCCTGGAGGCCGGGATCACCACGCCCTGGCTAGCCTGCGCGATCGGCAACGCCCGCGCGGCCCGCTTCTACGAAAAAGTCGGCTGGACCCTCGCCCGCGTCGAGACCGTGCCCACCGAGACCTCGGCGGGCTGGTTCCCGCTCGAGGTCTGGGGCTACGAGAAGCGGCTGGCCTAGCCCTGGCTCGGCCTAGCTTGGGCCGCCGGCGCTGAAGTCGAACTGTTCGGGCCGGGGCTTGCCGCCGCCGAACGCGTAGGTGAAGCCGACGAACACCGACCGGACATTGGCGGTGCGGCGCGTATTGTCGCGTAGCGTCGGGGTGTCGGTGACGACCACGTCCTGGAACCAGTCCAGCACATCCTGGGCGGTGGCCACGAACGACAGCTTGTCGTTGACCTTCCGGCGATAGCCCAGGTTCAGCATCTTGAACGGCTCGCGATGGCCCTGGGGCGTTAGGCGCTTGCCCGAGCTGAAGATGTTGGCCTGGAAGAAGTCCTTCGGCGTGGCCTGGTAGTTCAGGTTCGCGCGGCCCGACAGAGCCGTGCCCGAGCGCTTGCCGGTAAAGCCCAGGCTGGCGGCGTCGATTTCGTTCCAGAAGGCGTTGGCGCTGGCGTTGTAGGTCAGCTTCGGCGTCAGTCGGCCGTTGGCGACCAGTTCCAGCCCGCCGCTGCGGCTCTTGGCTAGGTTCTCGCGGGTGGTCAGCAGGACGCCGCCGCCCAGGCTGCGGACCACGTCGGTCACGCCGTCCTTGGTGTCGCGGAAATAGACCGTAGCCAGATAGTAGGCCGGCCCCTTGCGGTACTGCCAGCCCAGCTCGAACGAGTCGGTCACCTGCGGCTTCAGGTTCGGGTTGCCGGCCCGGTAGTTCAGCGGGTCCTGGTAGATCGGATAGGGGTTCAGGTCCTGCGGCCCCGGGCGCTGGACGCGGCGGCTGTAGTTGGCGTTGAAGGTGTTGCTGTCATTGACCCGATAACCGGCGTGCAGGGTCGGATAGAGCCGGAAATAGTCGTTCTGGTTCTTCTGGGCCGAGGTGATCTGGTTGGTGCGGATATTGACCTGCTCGGCCCGCAGGCCGCCCTGGACGGTCAGGTCGCCAAACGGCCGCTCATAGGTCACATAGCCGGCGAAGACGTCCTGGTCGTAGAGGAAACGGTTGGTCCGCGCCGGATCCACGACCTGGCCGTTCTGGGTCGCGCCGCGGGCGCCGTAGTTGTCGTAGGCGTTGTCGGCCGCCTCGAAGTCGAGGCCGGTCTTGAACTTGGCCTGGCCGGGCAGCGGCTTGCTGTAGTCCAGCTTCCAGTTGGCGCGCGCCTGGCTGGCGCCGAAGCTGAACGCCTCGTACTGGTCGGGCACGGTGACGACGCCGTCCTGGAAGGCGGTCGAGGCGCGCTTGAACTGGGTGAACTCGTATTCGGCGTGCGAGGTCAGCTCGTGCTCGGCCCCGCCCAGCTGGCGGCGATAGTCGCCGCTGATCGCCGAGTTGTCGCGCTTGAGGCGGGCGACGCTGTTGCGCAGGTACGATCGCGATACGGCGCCGGCGGCGTCGCGGCCCTCGTAGGACTCGTCGATGTCGCTGTCGTAGTCCATGCCGCGATAGCGCACCTCGGCCGACAGCCGGGTCTTCTTGTCGAGGTCGTAGTCGAGCCCGCCGCGCAGGCTGAGCGCCGCGCCCTCGTTGACCACAGCCGCGTCCTGGACGCTTTCGAGGAACTTGCCGCTGGCGCTGTCCAGCACCGCGCGGTCGCTATCCGACCGGGCCTCCTGATGATCGAAGCGATAGGAGGCGTCGCCCGACAGGGTGGCCTTGCCTTGGCGACGCGTGACGCTGACCCCGCCGTTGTAGCGGCCGTCGGGGCCGACATTGGCGCGAACCGTGCCGGTGACGCCCGGCTTCTGGGTCTTCTTGGTGACCAGGTTGATGACGCCGGCCGAGCCGTCGGGACGGTAGGCGGCCGACGGGTTGGTCATCACCTCGACCCGGTCGATGCTGTCGGCCGGCAGCTGCTGCAGGGCGTCGGCGCGGTTGTCGCCGTTGAACATGCCCGAGGGCTTGCCGTCGATCAGGATGGTGACGTTCGGATCGCCGCGCAGGCTGACATTGCCTTGCACGTCGACCTCGACCGAGGGGATGTTGCGCAGGGCGTCCGAGATCGAGCCAGTCTTGGCCGACAGGTCGTTGGCGACGCTGTAGCTGCGGCGGTCGATCGATGTGCGCATCGCGGCCGAGTCGCTGGTGATCGTCACGCCCTCGACGGCGTTCGGCGCGTCCTTCGGCTTGCCAGGCGCCGTCTGGGCCGGCGGGGTCGTTTGAGCGGTTTGCGCCAGACCCAGGGTCGGCGGCAGGATCGCCGCGGCGGCGGCGAACAGAGCGAACTTCAATCGCAAGGAGGATCCCCAACTCGAGCGTCGAGGGAGCCGCGGCGGACGTCCGCGCGATCTCGACCTCCAGCCGTAAAGACCCTTCCACCGGCAGGGGCAAATTTCTTTTCGGCAATGTTCCCGAACGTGAAGCCAGGGTCGCATTCGAGCCACACCCGCTGGGGGCGCTCCTACCGGCTCCAAAGCGCAGGCGAGTGTCGCAGGCCAGGATCGACAGGGCTGCAAAGGCTCCCTAGCCTGTCCCCTCAAGTCGGTGCGGGGGTGTATGTGGCGAAGAACCTGGTGAAGAGCGAACGCGCCGACGTCTGGACGCTGTGGGACAAGCTAGAGCGCCTGTTCCCGACCTGGAGCCTGCTGCCGGAGGCCTTCTACACGCCCGGCGCCTGGGGTTACGTGGGCATCGACTTTATCAGCGGCCTCCGCAAGAACCCTTCGACGCTGAAGACCTTCGACCTGCTGAAGGATGTCGACGACGCGCGCTTCGACGCTCTGTCTGCTTTGGCCAACCTCAATGCCCGGCGCCAGGAGCAGCTGCTGCGCGCGGTCGTCATCGGCTACCTGACCCTGCCGCTGACCATCACGGCGCTGGCCGCCGACCTGGCTGGCGACAGCGTGATGGGCCTGCTTCGCGAGCACACCACCATGGCGGTCCAGATCGGCGCCACGATCACGCTCGGCCCGCTCGGCTATTTCCTGAGCCATTGGCGTTCGCGCCAGATCGTCAGCGTCCTGGACCTGATCCGCATCGAACGCGGCCAAGCCCCGTTCACGGCGCTGGAACTGCGGGAGGAGTAGGAGGCGACCTTCCCAAGGTCAGCGATGGGGGGGGTGGCGGCCATCCGGAATCCCTCTCTCTGAGAGAGAGGGAGGGGCCCGCCGCGAAGCGGTGGGAGGGTGAGTGGTTTCACCGCTGGCCGAGAAATCCCGGGCCTTCCATTGAAGCATCTCGAAAGCGAACCTAGGCTTGCACCGCCGCCGCCGCAGCTTTCGCCGGAGCGTCGTTCGGAAAGGGTGTAACCACTCACCCTCCCACGCCTGCGGCGTGGGCCCCTCCCTCTCTCTCAGAGAGAGGGGTTTGGG
>NZ_JBFUJD010000121.1:0-11651 GCF_056401555.1 Caulobacter sp. P4_E5 | reverse complement strand
TCGGCGAGTATTGCAAAGCCATGTCTCTCTATCGACCGGAATTATCACTTCGACTTCGCTGATAGTCACTTCGATCGCTTATCAAACTTTGAAGGGGGATAGAATGAAGTTCGGGAGCATTACCTCACCAGTGGTCGGCGCGCGTCGCTATGCTTTGGCGACCGCCAGCGTCGCGGCGCTCCTGGCGTCAGGACATGCGGCCTTCGCGCAGGTCGCCGCCGCTCAGGCCGACGCGCCGGCCGCGGAGCTGGTCGAAGCCGTCATCGTCACCGGCTCGCGCGTCGCTCGCGACGGGTTCGACTCGCCGACGCCCGTCAACGTCCTGGGAACAGAAGAAATCAAGGCGTCCGCGCCCGCCAACATCGCCGACTTCGTCAATACGTTGCCGTCGGTGGCGGGCAGCTCGACGRCGGCCAATTCCTCTGGCGCGCTCAGCAACGGCGCGGCGGGCATCAGCGCGCTGAACCTGCGCTCGCTGGGCACCGGCCGGACGCTCGTGCTGTTCGACGGCCAGCGCTCGGTGGTCTCGGCGTCGACGGGGCAGGTCGACACCAACACCTTCCCGCAGTCGCTGATCTCACGCGTCGAGGTGGTGACGGGCGGCGCCTCGTCGGCCTACGGCTCCGACGCCATCGGCGGGGTGGTCAACTTCATCCTCGACAAGGACTACACCGGCATCAAGTCGTCCGTGGAATACGGCGAGACGACCTATGGCGACGGCGAGAACTGGAAATACAATCTCACGGCGGGCGGCGGCTTCGCCGAGGGCAAGGGCCATGTGCTGGCCAGCGCCGAGTGGTTCCACCAGGAGGGCGTCCACACGATCGACCGCGACTGGAACCGGACCGGCTATTTCGCGATCCGCAATCCCGACACCTCGGCGAGCGCGCCGTACTACATCGTCGGCAACCACGTCGGCATCTCGACCTATACGCCAGGCGGACTGATCACCGCCGGCCCCCTGAAGGGGACCTATTTCGGCGTCAACAGTTCAGTCAATCAGCTGGCCTATGGCGCGGTGTCGGGCCAATGGATGGTGGGCGGCGACTGGGACTATTCGTCCTCCGGCATCGAGGGCACCAACACCCTGATCCCGGACGAGGACCGCAGCAGCTATTTCGGGCGCGTCAGCTATGAGCTGACCCCCCATGTCGAGGTCTTCGGCCAGGCGTCCTACGCCAAGTACGAGGGGCTCAGCTACTATATCGCGCCGACCCAGACCGGCGTCGTCATCCGCTCGGACAACGCCTATCTGCCGGCTTCGGTGAAAAGCCAGATGACCAGCCTGGGCCTGAGCTCCTTCACCATGGGCACGGGCAATATCGACATGCCGGCCTCGGGCAGCGCCATGGAGCGCGAGACCGAGCGCTACGTCGTGGGCGGCAAGGGTGACTTCAGCGTCTTTGGCCTGGGGATCGACTGGGACGCCTACTACCAGCACGGCAAGACCAAGACCCACGAGCAGCTGACGCCCACCTGGAACAATGCGCGCCTGGCCCTGGCGACGGACGCGGTGCTCAGCAATGGCCAGATCGTTTGCCGCTCGACGATCACCGATCCGACCAACGGCTGCGTGCCGCTGAACCGTTTCGGCCAAGGCGTGGCCAGCAAGGCGGCCCTGGCCTATGTGCTAGGCACGCCCTATCGCGACCAGGCCTTCACCCAGGATGTCGCGGCCTTCAACCTCCGCACCAACGACATCCAGGGCTGGGCGGGGCCGATCTCGCTGGCGACCGGCGCGGAATACCGCAAGGAGAAGATGAGCGGCTTTGTCGAGGCGCAGTACCAGAGCAGCGGTTGGAAGTACGGCAACTTCCGCGCCACCAGCGGCAAGTACGACGTCGTCGAAGCCTATGCCGAAGCCGTAGTGCCGCTGTTCAAGGGCGCTGACTTCAACGGCGCGGCCCGTATCACCGACTACAGCACCTCGGGCACGGTGAAGACCTGGAAGGCCGGCGTCACCTACGCGCCGATCCCTGACATCAAGTTCCGCGGGTCAGCCTCGCGCGACATCCGGGCCGCCAACATGAGCGAGCTCTATGACGCCGGCACCGCGCGCAGCAACTCGGTGAACATCAACGGCGTCTCGACCCCCTTCGTCCAGAACCTGCAGGGTAACCCCAACGCCAAGCCCGAGGTCGCGGACGGCTATGGCGTGGGCGTGGTGGTGTCGCCGCGCTTCCTGCCCGGCGTGCAGGCCTCGATCGACTACTACGACATCCAGGTCAAAGGGGTGATCAGCTTCGTCACCGCCCAGCAGGTGACAGACTACTGCTACATCCAGAAGGTCACCACGTACTGCAGCAATCTGAAGTTCAACAATGGCGTGCTGAGCACGATCGACCTGTATTACGCCAACCTCAACAAGATGACGGCCAAGGGGCTGGACGTCGAAGTCTCATATCGGACCGACCTGAGCGACGTCGTCTCGTGGGGCGCCGGCCAGCTCGCCCTGCGCGGGATGTTCACCCACTATATCGAGAACGTCACCGACGACGGCGTGACCCATATCGACCTGGCCGGGGCCAACACCGGCAGCACGCCCGACTGGGTCTACCGCCTGAGCGCCAACTACAATCTCGACAACTGGGCCTTCAACCTGACGGCCCGCGGCGTCAGCGACGGCGTGGTCAGCAACGCCTACACCGAGTGCCAGAGCGCGTGCCCGGCCAGCGTCGCGCCGTACTACACGATCAACGACAACAGCGTTAAGGGCGCGCTCTACCTCGACCTGTCGACGACCTACAAGTTCGAGGTCGCCCACACGGCGGGTGAAGCCTTCGTCTCGATCAGGAACCTGTTCAACAAGGATCCGGTCCTGGTCGGCAACCCGGGCAACCTGGGGGCCGAGAACACGGTCGGCTATCCGCAAACCAACCGCAGCCTCTACGACACCAACGGCCGCACCTTCCGGGTCGGCCTGAGGTTCGATTTCTAGGATAGGTCGGACGCCGGGGCGCGCCGCGCCTCGGCGGAACCGGTGACGCCGCCGTGAGGCTAGAAGGCATAGCGAGGCCTTCGGCCGTCCACGAAAAAAGCGGAGCCTTAGGCCGCCGCTTGCCTGGCCAGCGGATAGTTGGCGCGCAGCGAGGCGTGGGTGAGGCCAGCCGTCTCGGCGGCGGCGAAATAGCCTTCCTGCGGCAGGCCCTGCAGGATGGTCATCGGCGCCAGGCCGCGGGCGTCGCGACCGAAGGCCATCATTTCCATGGCGATCTTGCCAGCCTCGCCCGACAGGTCCGAGGCGTCCAGGGTCAGGCCGGCCAAGCGGGCGTCGCGCAGCACGCGCAGGGCTTCCTTGTCCGGCGGCACGCGAGCGATGACGCCGCGGGTGAGGGCGCGCAGCAGGCCGACGACCTCCAGCAGGCGGCCGGCGGGGGTGCCGCGGGTGACGTCGACCAGCTCGATCATGACGCCGCCGCGCAGCAGGCCCAGCGACAGGCCGGCCGTGCCGGTCAGCAGGTCACGGCCGCGCTGGGTGCCCAGGGTGCGGAACGAGGCGGGCAGGATCAGTTCGGGCGTGTTCGGGCCTTGGGCCGAGCGGGCGAAGACCGCCGCGTACTTCAGGGTCGACTCGTCGATGAAGGCGACGTCACGGTCCGACAGCTTGGTCAGGGCGCGGGCCGAGGCCTGCCGGCCGCTGGCCAGGTGGGTGACCATCGGCTCGATGCGGACGGCGGTGGTGACGTTGCGGCGCAGGCTGACGACGTGTTCCAGCGTGAAGTCCACACGCAGGGCCGCGCCGCCGGCGGTGGTGAAGGCCACCGGGGTGCGGCGGGACTCGTCGCCGGGATCGACATCGATCCGCACGGGCGAGCGGGCGGAGTCGCGGCGGGCGCGAGCAGCCAGGACGACGGCGGGGTCGATCTTTCTGCAGACGGCTTGGCCGCTTTCGACGCCGATCACCGCGCGGATCCCCAGATCCATCGGCGAGGCCGCGCCCAGCAGGTGGGTCAGCACGTCCTCGAGAATCCGGATGCTGGTCGCCTGAGCGGCCAGGCCTTGATCGTTGTTCATGGCGATCAGGAATTCGCTGTCCGAGATGCGGGCGCGCATGTCCTGGCGGTCCAGGTGCTCGTTCAGCTTCAGCTCGACATAGGTCCAGATGTCGCCGCGCTTCTGGCTCCACCATTCACCGGCCCAGGCCCGGATGGCCTTGATGCTGATGACGTTGACGGAGCCGCGCGCCACCAGGTCGTTACCCGTCAGGCGCTGAAGCACCGGGGCCGGCAGGGCCACGCGTTCTGTCGCGTCTGATGTGTGGGTGTCGAAGGGCATGGGGTCTGGTGCTGTTGATACCCCCGAAGATTGCAGCGCACGCGCCTAATCGCTGGTGTAGAAACAGGGTTTACGAACGCGTTTACCTTTAAAGAAACCGGGGAAAAATAAGGGAACTCCGGTGGGTGCTTGGCGTAAGCGCCTGCTCGGCGCATAAGGCGTTCATGAACAAGCTGCTTCTGGTGGCCGCTGGCGGAGCCGTCGGCTCGGTCGCCCGCTACCTGGTCGGCATGGGGGCCATGCGGGTCATGGGACCCGGCTGGCCGTACGGCACCTTCACCGTCAACATCGTCGGCGGCTTCCTGATGGGCTGCCTGGCCTCTTGGCTGGCCCATCGCGGCAGCGCGTCCAGCGAACACTGGCGCGTGCTGCTGGGTGTCGGCGCGCTGGGCGGCTTCACCACCTTTTCGTCGTTCTCGCTGGAGACCGCGCTGATGATCCAGAAGCGCGACTACATTCCGGCTTTCTCCTATACCGCCGCCAGCGTGCTTCTGTCCGTGGCGGCCCTGTTCGCGGGCCTTCTGGTCGCCCGCAMGGTTTTCGCATGAGCACCAAGGAAGTTCGCACCCTGTACGTCGACTCCGGCGAGGACGGGGTCCGCCTCGATCGCTGGTTCAAGCGACGCTGGCCGCACCTGAACCATATCCAGCTGAACAAGCTGTTCCGCTCGGGCCAGGTCCGGGTCGACGGCTCGCGCGCCAAGGCCGACACCAAGCTGGCGGCTGGCAGCCAGATCCGCGTGCCGCCGCTGCCCGACGCGCCCGATCCGGCCGACAAGAACAAGCTGACGCCGCGCGACATCGCCTACGCCAAGTCGCTGGTTCTGTACGAGGACGAGGAAGTCCTGGCCCTGAACAAGCCCGCCGGCCTGGCCGTGCAGGGCGGGACCAAGACCGTCCACCACGTCGACAAGCTGCTCAGCGCCTGGGGCGAGGGCGTCAACCGGCCCAAGCTGGTCCACCGCCTGGACCGCGACACCTCGGGCGTGCTGCTGCTGGGCAAGACGCCGTCGGCCGCCGCGCGCCTGTCGGGCGCCTTCGCCAAGCGCAAGGCGCAGAAGACCTACTGGGCGATCGTGGCCGGCAATCCGCACCCGACCGAGGGCGTGATGGAGCTGCACCTGGCCAAGCGCGGGGTCGGCGACCGCGAGATCGTCGTGCCCGCCCAGCCCAAGGATCCGGACGCCCAGCCGGCCGAGACCGAATTCGTCACCATCAGCCGCGCTGGACCGCGCGTCACCTGGATGGCCCTGCGTCCGCATACCGGCCGCACCCACCAGCTGCGCGCCCACATGAAGGCCATGGGTCACCCGATCCTGGGCGATCCCAAGTACGGCGACGAAAAGTCCGCGCCGCTGTCGGAAGGCCTGAAGCTGCAGCTGCACGCCCGCTCGATCCTGCTGCCGCACCCGTCGGCCGGCATGCTGCACATCGAGGCCCCGCTGAGCCCCGAAATGAAGGAAGGCTTCCGCAAGTTCGGCTTCTCGGAAGACGAGGCGGAAGCCGAACCGTTCGCGCGGCGCCAGATCAAGCGGCGGTAGGTTTCGGCCAAAAAAATAGGGTGTCATCCCGGGCGGCGAAGCCGACCCGGGACCCAGGGGCAGCCGCACTGCGTTGGCCCCTGGGTCCCGGCTCTCCGCTTCGCTGCGGCCGGGATGACACCTGTTTTTGCTTTCAAACCAATCCGTTGACCGGTTTCGCCCCGACGCTGTCCGGGAACACCTTGCTCTCCAGCGCCGCGCGGTCGACGCCCATGTGCTCGGCCAGCACGCCCTTGAACAGGCCGCGCATGTCGAGGGTCGGGGCGGTGTCGCGGTTCTCGAAGAGAGCGCTCGTGGCCAAGCCCGGCCAGTCGCCGACGATGCCGCCGCGCTTCAGGGCGCCGCCGAGGATCAGACCGGTCGAGGCCGTGCCGTGGTCGGTGCCGCCGGTGCCGTTGACCCGAGCGGTGCGGCCGAACTCGGTGACGGCGATCACCACGGTGTTCTTCCACTCCGCGCCGAGGCCCGTGTGCAGGCCGTCCAGCACCGCGTCCAGATACGAGAGGCGGGTGGCGATCTGGCCGACCTGGCCCGCGTGGGTGTCGAAACCGTCCAGCGAGATCGCCGCGATCTGTGGCCCGCCGGCCTGGATCATGAAGCCGCCCAGGGTCGCGCCCAGCTTACGGGCCGCCTCGCCGCCAGCGCGGTTCTGGCGGTCATTGGCCATAGTGGCCGAGGCGGGCGTGGGCGGGGCCATCGACGGCGTCGAGGCGGCGGCGAGGTTCATCGCCGGGCTCGGCGCCATGGCGGTCATGGCCTGCTGGGCCATGGTCTCGGTCTCCAGGCCGCGGGCGAAGGCCGGGCCCAGCATCGGATCGTTCCTGTAGAGGTCCTGCAGCAGGGTCGGCAGGCGGGCGGTCTCGTCGACGCCCTTGCCCGGCGACCAGCTGGCGGCCTGGACCTTGCCGCGCAGGATCAGCGGCGCGGTGGTCCCGACCGACAGCCCCTCGACCTTGCGGACCGGGGCGAGCGCCTCCAGCGTGCGGTTCAGCCAGCCGGTCTCGGTCCCGTAGACGTGGGCGGCGCCGGTCTCCAGCACGTCCTGGGCCTCGAAGTGCGAGCGGGCGCGGTCGGGGCTGGCGATGGCCGGGGCGATCCGGGCCTCGCCCTTCAGGGCCAGCTTGTGGACGGTGTCCAGCTGCGGGTGCAGGCCGAACGTGTCGTCCAGCTTCAGCACCTGGTCAGGCGTCATGGCGATCGAGCCGCGCAGGCCCGCATAGTTCTGATCGCCGACCGGCGGCGACACCGACAGGCCGTCCATGCCGCCCCGGCAGATGACGACGACCAGCTTCTTCTTGGCGAGGCCGCCCTCCGAGGCCGCGAAGGCCTGGGCGCCCAGAAAGTTGACGGAGATCCCGAGGCCGGCGGCCAGGCCCAGGAACGAGCGGCGCCCCATGGAGGAGGGAGGTTGGTGGATGGTCATCGGCGTAGGAACTCCGGGCTCATCACGAGAAGGGCGAAGGCTTCGCGGCGGGTCTCGGCTCGCGAGACGGCCTTGGCGACGGGTTGTGTCAGGCGCGCGCCCAGGGCCGAGACGGCCAGGGCGTTGGGGTCGGTGCGATCAGCGACCACGGCGGCGAAGCCCTGGGCCCACTGCATCCGCTTGACCAGGCCATCGGGCGAGGCCCAGGTCTGGGCGTCCTCGGCCCAGCCCTTGGGGGAGGGGGCGGAAAACGGCTTTTGGCCGAGACCCGTCAGGATCGGCGCCAGGCGTTCGATCATCGACGGCTCGGCCCCGATCAGCCGCCAGGTCGACAGGGTGTATTCGTAGGGCGTCTTGAACTTGGCCGGCGTCGGGTCCCAGGCCTCGGGGCTCTCGACCAGGGTCTTGGCGACGGCGGCCAGGTCGCCGCCGGTGGCGATCCAGCGCTTCTCCAGCCGTTCGGTCAGCGAGGCCGGCGGCGTGTCCGAGACGAAGTGACGGGCGATCTTGCCGCAGATATGGCGGGCCGTGTGGGGATCGGCGGCCAGGTCCTTCAGCACCGACAGGCCCTGCTTGATGTCCTGGTCGCCATAGTGGCGGCCCATGATCGTACGCGCGCCCGGCTCGTGGGCGTTGTCGCGGAACACGAACTGGCCGGCCCGGTCCTCCTGATCGCGGCCCAGCGAGAAGCCGGTCAGGGCGCGAGCGAACTCGGTGACGTCGGCCTGGGTATAGCCGGCGTCGACGCCGACCGTGTGCAGCTCCAGGATCTCGCGGGCAAGGTTCTCGTTCAGCCCCGCCTTGCCGCCCTTGCGCCGCCCGACATAGGTGGCCGCCCGGCTGTTGGGGCCGATCGACTGGGCCTGGTCCAGATAGGTCAGCATGGCCGGATGGGTGGACGAGGCGACCAGCAGGTTCTCGAAGCCGCCGAACACATAGGGCCGGATCGCCTCGCGCTCGAACGGGCCGATCAGCACCGAGGTGATCTGCTTGGTGGCCGAGACCGTAAAGTGGTTGGCCCAGAACAACGCCCAGCGTTCGCGGAAGGCGGCCGGGGTGCTCGCCCCTAGTTGGGCGCGGGCCAGGAAGTCGCCATTGACCTTATCGCGCAGGTCCCGCTGGGCGTCCTTGGCCATCTGGAGGTTGGGCTTGTCGCCCGCCTCGCCGTCCTTCTTCTGGCGCTCCATTTGCCGTTGCGACTGGTAGTCGCGCATCTGTCCGTAGCGAACGGCCGAGGTCTCGCCGCCGTCCTGCGGGACGTCGGCGCCTTCGCGGCGGATCTGGGCGGTCAGGAAGCCTTGCGGATCGGCCTTGGCGGTCTCGATCTCGCCGGGGCGGGCGCCCAGGCCGAAGCGGGTGACGGCGATGGCGGCCATCATGTCCTTGGACGGTAAGCTCAAGCGGGGCTCTCCCTTGCGCGAACACGCGACATCACCCATTCAACGCCTGTCGTGACGGAGTCCGTCGCGACCTCGCGAAAATGAGCTTCGACCGTGTCCGACAAGTCCGAACTGCTGCTGAAACCCAAGCGCTTCTACAAGGCCGCCGCCGCCGCGCCGGTAGAGGGCGGCTTCGCGGTCCAGCTGGACGGCCGCACGCCCAAGTCGCCGGCCAGGAAGCCGCTAGTCGTGCCGACCAAGGCCCTGGCCGAGATGATCGCCGCCGAGTGGGACGCTCAAGTCGACTATATCGACAACAGCCTGATGCCGGCCTCGCGCCTGGCCTTCACGGCCATCGACCGCATCGGCGAGACCCGCGCCGAGGTGGCCCGGGAGGTCACCGCCTACGCGTCTTCCGACCACCTCTGCTACCGCGCCGAGCACCCGACGCCGCTGGTCGAACGCCAGGACCGCGAGTGGGGCGCGATCCTCGACTGGGCCAAGGCCGAGCATGGCCTGGCCTTCACGCCGGTGGCCGGGATCATCCACCAGCCCCAGCCGCCCGCGACGCTGGCGGCGGTCGAGGCCCTGGCCTTGACCCTGGACGACTTCACCCTGGCCGGCGTGGCGTTCGCCGCTGGCCTGTTCGGCTCGACCGTGCTGGCCCTGGCCGTGCGGGCGGGACGCCTGACCGGCCAGCGGGCCCTGGACCTGTCGCGGCTGGAGGAGGCGTTCCAGGCCGAGCAGTGGGGCCAGGACGCCGAGGCCACGGCCCGAGCCGCGTTCCTGGCGGTCGAGGCGGCGATGATCGACCGCTGGTTCGCCGCGCTGCGGTAGCTAGATCCTGTCATCCCGGGCGTAGCGCAGCGAAGACCCGGGACCGCAACAGGCTCGGAGCTTCCGGCGGTCCCGGCTCGGCGCGCTGCGCGCTTGGCCGGGATGACAGATGTTTGGGGAGCAAAGGATGAATTTGCTCCGTCCGCCGCCCATGCTGCGCTGCCGCAAGGTCCGTCTTGCGCCCCGCCTCTGGCCTCGCTACGGCTGGGTTCATAAGGTGGGACAGCCGCCAGACCAAGATCCGGGCAGGGGAGTACGCGCGTGCAGCACATTCTCGAGGAACTCGACCGTCGTCGCGAACAGGCCAAGGCCGGCGGCGGCGAAAAGCGGGTCGCGGCCCAGCACGCCAAGGGCAAGCTGACCGCCCGCGAGCGGATCGACCTGCTGCTCGACGAGGGCTCGTTCGAGGAGTTCGACATGTTCGTCGAGCACCGGAGCGCCGACTTCGGCATGCAGGATCAGAAGATCCCCGGCGACGGCGTGGTCACCGGCTGGGGCACGATCAACGGCAAGGTCGTCTACGTCTTCTCCAAGGATTTCACGGTGTTCGGCGGCAGCCTGTCGGGCGCCCACGCGGCCAAGATCGTCAAGGTCCAGCGCCAGGCCATGAAGGTCGGGGCGCCGATCATCGGTCTGTTCGACGCCGGCGGCGCGCGCATCCAGGAGGGCGTCGACAGCCTGGCCGGCTATGCCGACATCTTCCTCGAGAACGTCATGGCCTCGGGCGTGGTGCCGCAGATCAGCGTGATCATGGGCCCTTGCGCCGGCGGCGACGTCTATAGCCCCGCCATGACCGACTTCATCTTCATGGTGAAGGACACCAGCTACATGTTCGTGACCGGGCCCGACGTGGTCAGGACCGTCACCAACGAGGTGGTCACCGCCGAGGAGCTGGGCGGCGCGCGAGTCCACGCGGCCAAGTCGGGTGTCGCCGAGGGCGCGTTCGACAACGACCTGGAGGCCCTGACCCAGGTGCGCCGGCTGGTCGACTTCCTGCCCTCGTCCAACCGCGAGGCCGCCCCCGAGCGCCAGAGCTTCGACGAGCCCTATCGCGAGGAGGCCAGCCTCGACACCCTGATCCCGTCCGACCCGACCAAGCCCTACGACATGAAGGAGCTGATCCTGAAGATCGTCGACGAGGCCGACTTCTTCGAGATCTCCAGCGAGTGGGCCAAGAACATCGTCTGCGGCTTCGCGCGGATGGACGGGACAAGCGTCGGCATCGTCGCCAACCAGCCGCAGGTGCTGGCCGGAGTGCTGGACATCGACAGCTCGCGCAAAGCCGCTCGCTTCGTGCGCTTCTGCGACGCCTTCAACATCCCGATCATCACCCTGGTCGACGTCCCGGGCTTCATGCCGGGCACCAAGCAGGAGTACGGCGGCCTGATCAAGCATGGCGCCAAGCTGCTGTTCGCCTATGCCGAGGCCACGGCGCCGAAGATCACGGTCATCACCCGCAAGGCCTATGGCGGGGCCTATGACGTGATGAGCTCCAAGCACCTGCGCGGCGACCTCAACTACGCCTGGCCGACCGCCGAGATCGCGGTGATGGGCGCCAAGGGGGCGGTGGAGATCATCTTCCGCCAGGAGGCCAAGGACCCCGAGGCCCTGGCCGCCCGCGAGGCCGAGTACAAGAACGCCTTCGCCAACCCGTTCGTGGCCGCTTCGCGCGGCTATATCGACGACGTGATCATGCCCCACGGCACCCGCCGCCGGATCGTGCGGGGGCTGAAGAGCCTGAAGGGCAAGGAACTGTCCAACCCCTGGAAGAAGCACGACAACATTCCGCTCTAAGGGTGGAATGCCCGTCGGGGCGCGGGAATAGAATCCCTCTCTCTTTGAGAGAGGGAGGGGCCCGCGCCGCAGGCGTGGGAGGGTGAGAGGTTACACCGCCAAGCGCAAAATTCCTCGTCATCCCGGCCGCAGCGAAGCGGAGAGCCGGGACCCAGGGGCCGGCGCGGTGCGGTTGCCCCTGGGTCCCGGGTCGGCTTCGCCGCCCGGGATGACGAGGGTTTTGGAGCGTGACGCTGGTGGGTGAGGCACGGGCGTTCAGCCCTTCTCATCCTCCCCCTCAAAACCTGCCGTACAGTCTCTTCACCTCGTCGCGAGGAAAGGGCGCATGGCCAGCGACCGATTGCGGCGGCGGGGGGCGATCGAGCGGTGAAGGTCCGAGGGGGATACTCGGACGGTCCGGGGA
>NZ_JBFUJD010000120.1:0-11834 GCF_056401555.1 Caulobacter sp. P4_E5 | reverse complement strand
GTGCTGCTGCGCGGCACCAAGCGTGAAGACGTCGAGCGCGGCCAAGTGCTGTGCAAGYCGGGTTCGATCACGCCGCACACCAAGTTCGTGGCCGAAGCCTACATCCTGAACAAGGAAGAAGGCGGCCGTCACACCCCGTTCTTCACCAACTACCGTCCGCAGTTCTACTTCCGCACGACTGATGTCACCGGCATCATCAAGCTGAAGGAAGGCGTGGAAATGATCATGCCGGGCGACAACGCCGAGCTGGACGTCGAGCTGATCACCCCGATCGCCATGGACCAAGGCCTGCGCTTCGCCATCCGTGAAGGCGGCCGCACCGTCGGCGCCGGCGTCGTCGCCAAGATCGTCGAGTAATCGATCGATCTAGCTTCGGCTGACAATGCGAAGGCCCCGGAGGAAACTCCGGGGCCTTTTGCTTTTGCGGCCTCGTCGGCATGGGTTCGCTCCCTAACACCGACCTCCCCGGCGAAGGCCGGGGCCCAGATTTATCCGAAAAGGTTGGGGCTGACGCGCCCCCTGCATCGCGCTGTCCCCGTGAAGCTCTTGGTTCGACCTGGACCCCGGCTTTCGCCGGGGAGGTCGGGGAAGGGAACGCCTCGTTTGGCGAGACCGTAACCACTCACCCTCCCACCGCCTGCGGCGGCGGGTCCCTCCCTCTCTCAAAGAGAGAGGGGAAAGGAAGGCCAGCCCTCGCCGTCCCCACTCTGTTGACCGTCGTCTTGACGGCTTGGCCCGAAAGGCCCAGCACCGACGCAGGGACGGGAGCCAGCGCTTGGATTTGCGACGGAAGATCAGGGACAATGTCGTCGCCCGCTACGGTCTAGCCGTGGCCCTGGCGGCCGGCGCGGTGCTGCTGCGGTTCGCCTTGACGTCGGTGTTCCCACCGGGGTTTCCCTATGTGACCTTCTTCCCGGCCATCTTGGTGGCGACCTATTTCGGCGGGTTCCGAGGCGGCGTGGTCTGCGCGGCGCTGTGTGGGGTGGCGGCCTGGTGGTTCTTCATCCCGCCGGTCCACACCTTCAAGTTCGACCTGTCGATGGCCGTGGCCCTGGCCTTCTACGTCCTCGTGGCCGGGGTGGAGATCTTCTTCATCGATGGCATGCGCACGGCGCTGGGCGACCTGGAGGACGAGCGCGAGCGCTATCGCGATCTGGCCGAGAGCCGCGACCTGCTGTACCGCGAACTGCACCACCGGGTGAGCAACAACCTGCAGGTCGCCGGCGCCCTGCTGCGCCTGCAGGGCCAAGGGGTCGCCGACGTCCGCGCCCGCCAAGCCCTGTCCCAGGCCGGCGAGCGGATCGAGGTCATCGCCCGCATCCAGCGCGAGCTGCACAACCGCACCGGCGAACCCGTCCCGTTCCGCGCCTTCGCCGAGGCCCTGCTGGCCAGCGCCGCCGCCGCGGCCGGCGCGCGCGTGCGCCTGACCCTGGAGGGCGGCGAGCAGCCCCTGCATCCTGATCAGGCCACGCCGGTGACCCTGGTCATGCTGGAGAGCTTCAACAACGCCCTCGAGCACGGCTTTGGCGAGGCTGGTGACGGTGAGGTGCGGGTGACCTTGGACCAATCGGGCCTGACCCACGTGCTGACCGTCGGCAATGACGGCGCCGGCCCGCCGCCGGGCTTCGACCCGGCCGCGTCCAAGAGCCTGGGCTTGCGCATCGTCCGCGCCATGGCCCAGCAGCTGGGCGGCAAGTTCGAGATGGCGCGGGAAGACGGCTGGACCGTGTGCCGGCTCAGCTACGCGCCGAAGCGGGATTAAGCTTCGACAATCCGCCCCCTGGCGGGGGAGGATCTAGAGGGGCAGCCGATAGAACCGCGTATCCACCGCCATGCGCGGGAACGCCGCCGGCAGGGCCTCGGCCTGGACCAGCTCGAAGCCGTTCTTCTCGTAGAACCGGTGGGCGGCCTGGAAGCGGTCGGTGGTGCCCAGCCACACCGTCTTGACGCCGTGGTCCCGCGCATGGGCCAAGGCGGTGTCCAGCAGGGCCTGGGCCGCGCCGACCGACCCGCGCGCGCGCGGCTTGACGAACATCTTGCGCAGGGCGACCGCGCCGTCGCCGATGTCCTTCAGGGCGATCGTGCCGACCGCCTCGCCGCCCAGCTCGGCCAGCCAGAACTGGCCCGCGCCGGTCTGGTACCAGGCGGGGATGGCCGCCAAGTCCGGCTGGTCGGCGGCGGTGATCGAAAAGCCGAACTCCTCGCGCTGGACCGGCAGGATCACCCCGACGACGGCGCCCTCGTCGCCGGGGTGGAAGATCCTGACGATCACGGCCGCTACAACCGATCGGCCGGAATCGCCTCGCCTCGGCCCTGGGCCTCGCGCGGGGTGGTCAGGCGACCCAGTTTCGGGGCCAGCCAGCGCTCGATGTCGTCGATGATCTCATAGACCACCGGCACCAGCACCAGCGACAGCACCGTCGAGGTGATCAGGCCGCCGATCACCGCCACGGCCATGGGCTGACGGAACTCCGAGCCGGTGCCGATGCCCAGCGCCGTGGGCAGCATGCCGGCCATCATCGCCAGGGTGGTCATGACGATCGGCCGGGCCCGCTCGTGGCAGGCGTCGACGATGGCCTCGCGCTGACTCATGCCCGCGCGCTCCTGCTCGATGGCGTACTCGACCAGCAGGATCGAGTTCTTGGCCGCCAGGCCCATCAGCATCAGGAAGCCAATCAGCGACGGCATCGACAGCGACTGGCCGGTGATCAGCAGGGCGAAGAACGCGCCGCCGATCGCCAGGGGCAGGGCCGACAGGATGGTGATCGGCTTGAAGAAGCTGCGGAACAGCAGGATCAGTACGCCGAACACCAGGCCCACCGCCGACAGCAGGGCCACCGCGAAGCCGGTGAATAGCTCGACGAAGGCTTCCTGGTCGCCGGCCGTGGCCGGACCGACGCCGGCCGGCAGCTTCTTCATGGTCGGCAGGTTGCCGACGTCGGTCATCGCCTGGCCCAGCTGGGCGCCGTTGTTGAGGTCGGCCTCGATGGTCACCTGCCGCTTGCGGGCGAAGCGGTCGATCTTGGCCGGACCGGCCTGGAACGACAGGTCGGCCACACTATCCAATCGCGTCGTACCGCCGCTGGCGGTGGGCACGCGCAGGGCGCCCAGGGCCTCGAGGTCGCGGCGGCTGTCGGCCGGCAGGCGTACGCGGATCGGGATCCGGCGCTCGCCCTGGGTCATCTTGGCGACGTTGGCGTCGATGTCGCCCACCGTGGCCACGCGGGCGATGGCGGCGATGTCGGCCGAGTTGACGCCCAGGCGGGCGGCCTCGTCGGCTTTGGGCCGGATCAGGATCTCCGGACCGCTGGGCGGCGAGGAGGGGCGCGGATCGGCGACGGTGTCGAGCTTCTGCATCTCGCGCTCGATCTGGGCCGCCGTGCGCTCCAGCAGCGGGCCGTCCTCGGAGATCAGGATGGTCTGGACCTCGGAGGTGCCCCAGTCGCCCAGCAGGTTGACGCGGGCGTCGGGAATGTCGTGCAGGCCGTTGCGGACCGCCTGCTTGATCTCCGTCACGGTCTGGTCGCGGTCGCCGTTCAGCACGATGGTGATGGTGGCGTCGCGGATGTCGGCCCCGCTCTGGCCGCCCCAGCCGCTGCCGATGTTCGAGCCGACCTGGGCGAAGACGTGGGCTACTTCGGCGCGCTTGCGGAACATGGTGGTCACCGACTGGACCGTGCGCTCCATGTCGGCCGTGGTCGCGCCGGGCGGGCCCTGGACCTTCAGGTAGTAGTAGTTGTTGTTGGCCGCCGGCTGGAACGCGGTGGGCAGGAAGCCGGCCAGCATGATCGAGCCGACGAAGATCAGGCCGCCGATGATGCAGGCCAGGATCCGGTGGTCCAGTGACCAGTCCAGGACGTTGCGGTAGAAGCCCTTGAAGTCCTTGCGCGGATGCGGGTCCTTGGCCGGCTTCAGGAAGTAGGCGGCCAGCAGCGGGGTCAGCAGGCGGGCGACCACCAGCGAGAACAGCACCGCCACGGCCACCGTCAGGCCGAACTCCTTGAAGAACTGGCCGGGCGTGCCGGGCATGTAGGACACCGGCACGAACACCGCGACGATGGTGAAGGTGGTGGCCACGACCGCCAGGCCGATCGCGTCGGCGCCCTCGATCGCCGCCTGGAAGGGTCTCTGGCCCCGGGCGACGCGCTTTTCGATGTTCTCGATCTCGACCACGGCGTCGTCGACCAGGATGCCGATGACCAGGGTCAGGGCCAGCAGGGTCACGACGTTCAGCGAGAAGCCCATGATCGCCATGAAGGCGAAGGTGGGCACCAGCGACACCGGCATGGCGATGGCGGTGATCAGGGTGGCGCGCCATTCGCGCAGGAACAGGAACACCACCAGCGAGGCCAGCAGCATGCCTTCCAGCAGGGTGTGCTCGGTGGCCGTGAAGCTGGCGCGGGTCTCGTCGACGGTCGAGAAGATCTTCACGAACGTGACGCCGCCCTGCTTCTCGGCCAGCTTGTCGACTGCGGCCTTGACGCGGTCCTCGACGGCGACGTCGCTGGAGTCGCGGGTCTTCATCACCTGAAAGGCGACGACGGGCCTGCCGTCGAGGCGGGCGAAGCCGCGCTGCTCCTCGGCGCCCTGGCCGACCTGGGCGACGTCGGTCAGCTTGACGTAGCGGCCGCCGGCCACGGGGATGGTGATCTGGCGCAGCTGCTCGACCGTGGTGGCCGCGCCCAGCACGCGCAGGGTCTGCTCGCGGCCGCCGACATTGGCGCGGCCGCCGGGGGCGTCGACGCTGAAGCTGGCCAGGGCCGTGTTCAGCTGTGGGGCGGTGACCCCGAACGAGGCCATGCGGTCCGGGTCGATGACGACGTTGATCTCGCGATCGACCCCACCGACGCGCGCCACCTGGGCCACGCCCTTTTCGCCCTGCAAGGCGCGGGTGACGCTGTCGTCGATGAACCACGACAGCTCGGTCGAACTCATGTTCGGGGCCGAGACGGCGTAGGTGATGATCGGCGCGCTGGTGATCTCCAGCCGCTGGACGATCGGCTCGTCCACCTCGCGCGGCAGCAGCGAGCGGGTCTGGTCGACCTTGGAGCGGACCTCGTCGGTGACCTTCTGCAGGTCCTCGCCGAGGTTGAACTCGATCGTCGTGGTCGAGGCGCCCTGCACCACCGACGAGCGGATGGTCTTGACGTTGGAGATGCTGGCGACCGCGTCCTCGATCGGGCGGGTGACCTGGGTCTCCATCTCGCCGGGCGCGGCCCCGCTCTGGGTGACCGTCACGGTGACGGCGGGGAACTCGACATTGGGGAACTGCTTGATCGGCAGGGCCATGTAGCAGCCGATGCCGGCGATCATCAGGGCGATGAACAGCACCGCGACCGGGATCGGGTTGCGGATCGCCCAGGCGGAGATCTTCAGCTCGGCGGTCTTGTGGCCGCCAGGGTTTTGTTCGCCAACCATCAGCGAGCGGCCTGTTGCTGGGCCGGAGCCGGGCGAATGACGTCGCCGTCGGTGACGAACGAGGCACCGCCCAGGACGATGCGCGTTCCGGCGGGCGGTCCCTGGACCAGCTGGGCCCAGCCGCCGCCCTTCTGGCCGATCTTCACGGCGGCCTGGTGGGCGCGATTATTGCTGTCGACCGTCATCACATACAGGCCGTCGGCCTCGTAGCGGATCGCCGATTCCGGAATGGCGGTGACCGGCGCGGTCGAGGCGCCGAAATTGGCGCGGCCGAAGCCGCCGGGACGCAGGTCGGGGCGCACGGGCAGGCGCACGCGCACCTTGCCCAGGCGGTTGGCGCTGTCGACGCGCGGGCTGACCAGGCGCACGACGCCGGAGATCGACTGGCCGCCGGGCAGGGACACCTGGGCCGGCTGGCCCGGGCGGATCCCCGCCAGGTCGGCCTCGTTGACCTCGGCGTCCAGCTCGACCAGGCCGTCGCGGGCGATGGTGAACCACGGGGTCGTGCCGCCGCCGGCGATCTGGCCGGGTTGCACGCCGCGCTGCAGCACCCGGCCGCTCACCGGCGAGGTGATGGTCATGCGCGAGACGCGGGTCCGCAGCTCCTTCAGCGCGGCTTCCTGGGCCTTGGCCTGGTAGCGGCGGGTTTCGATCTGCTCCTGGCTGAGGATGCCCTGGCCGTCGAGGCCAGAGACGCGGGCCGCTTCGGCCTGGGCCTGGGCGGTGACCGCGGCCTGCTGGTCGACCTGGGCGCGCAGCAGGGTGGCGTCCAGCTGGGCCAGGGGCTGGCCGGCCCGCACCCAGTCGCCTTCGTCGGCATGGAGGCGCGCGACGCGATAGCCGGTCAGCTCCGAGCCGACGGCGGCCTCCTCGCGCGAGACCAGTAGGCCCGAGGCCTCGATCCCGCCGCCTAGCGGCCGGGTCTCGACGCTGCCGACGCTAACCGTCCGCGCCTGCGCGGCGGCGGCGGGTTTCTTGGCGGTCTCGTCGGGCTTCTTGCCGCAGGCGGTCAGGCTTACGGCGCCGCAGACCAGGGCGGTGGCGATCATGGAACGGGTCGTCATCGGGGCGGGTCTCATTGGGCGGAAGCTTTGCCGGAAGAGGCTTGGGGGGGAACGGCTTGCGGCGACCAGCCGCCGCCGAGGGCCTTGTAGGTCTGGACGGCGCGTTGCAGCGCCTGGGTCTGGGCCCCGGTCAGGGCGGTGCGGGCCGAACGCCAGGACTGCTCGGCCTGCAGGGCCGTGGTCAGGTCGGTCAGGCCCATGCCGTAACCTTTGCGGCTGGCCTCGTAGGCGACGGCGGCGCGGCGTTCGCCGGCGGTCAGCAGGGTGACGCGACGCTCGTCGGCGTCCTGCTGGACCAGCGCCCCCTCGACCTCGCCAAAGGCGGTCTGGACGGTCTTTTCGTAGGTGACGGCGGCCTGTTCGACCCGGGCGTTGTCGGCCTTGATGTCGGACATCAGCTTGGGGATGTTCAGCACCGGGATCGACAGGTTCGCGCCCAGGGTCCAGGCCGAGCTGGTCGTCGAGGCCGTGGAGCCAGGGCTGAGGAAGCTGGGGGTGATCGACTTGGAGATCCCGACGCCCGGCGTCAGGGTCAGGGTTGGGAACAGGGCCAGCTCGCTGATGTTCAGGCTGCCCGAGGCCGAGGCCAGGCGGGCGGCGGCTTCGCGCACGTCGGGACGGCGGGCCAGCAGCTCGGCGGGGGCGGCGGCCGGGACCGGCGGGGCCTTGGCCAGGACCGGCTCGACTGGCAAGCTGGCCAGCGGGTCGACGCCCTTGCCGACCAGGATCAGCAGGCTGCGGCGCGAGGCCTGCAGCTGGCCTTCCAGGGCGGCGACCTGGGCTTCGGCCTGGGCGAGGTCGGCGGCGGTGCGGTCGCCCTCGGACGTGGCCGACAGGCCGCGGCGGCCCTTCTCGGCCGAGACGTCGTACAGCGACTTGGCGATGCGGGCGTTCTCGCGGGCGTCCTGCAGCTGGACGGCGTAGCCGCGCGCCTCGAAATACGACTGGGCGACATTGGCGGCCAGGGCCGCGCGGGCGCCTTCATACACGAAGCGGGCCGCGGCCAGGTCGTTGTCGACCACGCGGCGGGCCGCGCCCCGGCGGCCGATCAAGTCGAGCTCCCAGGAGACGTCGAAATTGGCCGAATAGGTCTTGCTGACCCCGCCCTGGGTGAAGCCGCCGGTGCCGCTCTGGTCGATGATGTCGGTGTCGGTGCGCTTGGCCGAGCCCACCAGCGGCGTCTGCGGGATGTAGATCTGGCGGATCTGGCCCTGGCGCACGGCGCGGGCTTCTTCCAGGCGGGCGGCCGCCAGGCGCGCGTCGGGGGCCTGGGCCAGGGCGGTCGTGACCAGATCGTTCAAGACCGGGTCGTTGAAGGCGGTCCACCACTGGTCCAGGGCCTGGGACGGCAGCGGCGCTCCGCGCGGGGCTTCGTAGGCGGCGGGCAAACGCGCGTCGACCGGGCGCGCGGGCGTGGTGCAGGCCGACAGACTCGCGCCGGCCAGCACGGCGGTCGAAACGAGCAGGACGCGAGACGAGCCAATAGGCCGGCCTGGACGCCGAGAAGCGCCGGTCTTGGCGAGACGCATGAAGGTTCTAACCCAGTTATTGTTGGCCCGCTGGCGGGGGCCTGGCGACCAATGTTTTCCCACTTAGGCGCGCATCGGCCGAAGGAAAACCCCCCAGCCAACGCTTTAGCGAAGCTTATCTTGCGACGCCCGAGTCCCCGGGCGCCGTAGGAACCATACCTTTCCATGGTGCGGCGGGATGACGCGGGGCGTGTTGCTCATTCCTTGCGGCAGTTGACGGCGCTGCAAAACATACCGCATCATCGAAACAGATGTTCGACTTCATTGATCGGCATCCGCTCTGGTTGCGAAACCAGAGGAGTATACGTGGCTTTTCAAGCATCCGGCCCAAGGGGACCACGGCTTGTCGGCTCTAGACGGCGCATCACCAAGTTTCGAAAACGAACGCTCTCGGGCGTGCGGGGGGCGGCGCGCCGGCCTGGCCGCGCGTGTCCGGGGTCGTGCGCCCTTTGGGAGACCACCACCGAGCTGAATGTCCTCTGGCCCCGCGAAGACGAGCGGCCAGTCAAAGAATAATCGAGGGAGGGAAAACCATGACACGAACCAGCTTCCTGCGCGGAGGCTCGCGCCTCGCGCTGGCCATCGCGCTCGGCGGAGGACTAGCGGGCGCGACCGGCGCCCAGGCGCAGCAGAAATCCAACAACGACGCCCCGGTCGAGGTCGAGGAAGTCGTCGTCACCGGCTCGTTCATCAAGGGCACGCCCGAGGACGCGGCCCTGCCGGTCGACGTGATCGGCGCCGAGGAGCTGCAAAAGCGCGGCTCGCCTTCGACGGTCGAGCTGCTGAAGGCCCTGTCGGTGTCCAGCGGCGTGCTGGGCGACACCAACCAATTCGACAGCCGCGCCCAGGGCTCGGAAGGCTCGGGTTCGGTCAACCTGCGCGGCCTGGGCTCGCAGCGCACCCTGGTGCTGCTGAACGGCCGCCGCATGGCGATCAATCCGTTCGGCCAGGCCGGGGCGGGCATTGTCGACACCAACATCATTCCCGCCGCCGCCATCGGCCGGCTGGAGGTGCTGAAGGACGGCGCCGCGGCGACCTATGGCTCGGACGCTATCGCCGGCGTGGTCAACTTCATCACCAAGAAGAACTTCCAGGGCCTGGAGGCGGCCGCCGACTATCGGATCATCGACGGGTCGAAGGGCGACTACGGCCTCAGCCTGACGGCGGGCAAGGTGTGGGACAACGGCAACGTCCTGGCCAGCATTGGCTGGCAGCACCGCTCCAAGCTGTCGGTCGCTGACCGTGACTGGGCCAACAAGCCCTATCTGAGCAACCCGGAAGCCGGCTGGTCGGCCGCTGGCAACCCCTCGACCTTCATCCCGCTGGCCAGCACCACCAGCGGCCTGCGCGACCCGGCCTGCGCGGGCCTGGGCGGCTTCCCGGGCTTCAGCGGCCTGACGCCGGTCTGCTACTGGCACTACACGCCGTTCGACAATCTGGTCGAAAAGTCCAACGCCGTGCAGGCCTATGCCGAGGCCAATGCGGACCTTTCCGCCAAGACCAAGTTCCATGCCGAGGTCCTGTATTCCCACACCGACGTACCTGACTGGAACACATCGCCGTCCTACGCGGCCCTGGCYGTGCCGACCGCGGAAGCCTCGCCCATCGCGGGCCGCTACATCGTGCCGGCCACCAACCCCGGCCTGATCGCCTTCATGGCGGCCAATCCGACGGTGCAGCTGACCAGTCTGGTCACCGGCGCCACCTCGACCGTACCCAGCTCGATCTTCGCTTTCGGGGCCATCAACGCCGCCAACCGGCCGTTCGCCCTCGGCGGCAATCCGAAGTTCGGCTACGGCCCCTCGATCGGCTCGCGTTCGTTCGACGCCTTCCGCGTCTCGGCCGACCTGTCGGGTGAGTTCGAGAATGGTGTCGGCTGGGACGTCGCCCTGACCTATTCGCAGGAAGTGGGCGTGCGCACCGGCTACGACACCCTGGTCAACCGCTTCGCCCTGGCGCTGCAGGGCCTGGGCGGCCCGCTGTGCGACAGCAACCCGACCACCCCTGGCGTCCAGGGCACGCCGGGTGTCGGCCAGTGCATGTATTACAACCCCTTCGCCAGCGCGATTCCCAGCAACGCGATCACCGGCACGGCCAACCCGGCCTACAACTCGGCCCTGGCCAACAACAAGGACCTGGTCGACTGGTTCTTCAAGAAGCTGTCGACCAAGCAGTCCTCGCGCCTGTTCGTCGGCGAGGCGGTGCTGAACGGCAAGACCAACATCACCCTGCCGGGCGGCGACGTCGCCTGGGCCGCGGGCGTCCAGTACCGCCGCACCTACTTCAAGGCCGACTACAACGACATCAGCAACGCCGCGATCAATCCGTGCGTGAACACCCCGGACTTCGGCGTGACCACCTGCACGGGCTCGCAGCGCAATGGCCCCTTCATGTTCCTGGGCGTTGGCAACGAGGCCGACAACCAGAGCGACGTGATGGCCGGCTTCGGCGAACTGTCGGTGCCGATCACCGAGGACTTCCAGGCCCAGCTCGCCGCCCGCTACGAGAAGTACGGCGGGGCGGTCGGCTCGACCTTCAACCCCAAGGCCTCGCTGCGCTGGCAGGCCCTGCCCTGGATGGCGGTCCGCGCCTCGGCCGGCTCGACCTTCCGCGGCCCGCCGGACCCGCAGACCACCACGACCTCGATCACCTCGCTGCAGGGCATCCTGGGCGTGTTCCGGGCCGTGGACATCTTCGGCAACCCGAACCTGAAGCCGGAAAAGGCCAAGACCTATAATTTCGGCCTGCTGTTCAACGCCGGCGACTTCAAGGCCAGCGTCGACTACTTCGCCTTCGACTTCAAAAACCCGATCGTGGCCGAGCCGGTGGCCGGCATGGTCTCGGCGCTCTATCCGAACGGCGCGGCGGGGGTCAACAACTGCGCCAATCCGGCCTATGCGGGCCTGGTGGCGCGCTTCACCTTCAACGGCGCCTGCGGGACGCCGACGACCAGCATCGCCCGCCTACGCACCAACTATATCAACGGCGCGCCGGTGAAGAACTCGGGCTTCGACTTCTCGGCCGACTACCGGTTCCGGAACGTGTTGGGCGGCGACGTCGGCATCGGCGGCAACGCCACCTACATCCGCAAATACAGCGTCGGCGCCACCCAGGTGGAGGGCGTCACGGTCGAGAAGGCCTTCGAGGCCGTGGGCCTGCTGAACTACCAGACCACGGTCGTGCCGATCCCCAAGTGGAAGGGCGACGTCTTCGTCGAGTGGAACATGGGGCCGCATAACCTGCGGGCCTCCGTCAACTACATCGGCGGCTACACCGACCAGCGCACCGCGCCGTTCGCGGCCAACGCCTACAAGGACACCACGGGCGCGGGCGTGACGGTCGCCGCCGGCAAGAAGATCGACGCGCAGATCCTGACCAACCTGGCCTATCGCGTCTTCCTGCCCTGGGACACCACCGCGACCCTGGCGATCACCAACGTGTTCGACAAGGATCCGTCCTACGCCCGCCTCGACCTGGGCTACGACCCGTTCACCGGCGATCCGCTGGGCCGCACTTACAAGTTCGGCCTGCGCAAGAAGTTCTAGTTCGTTCCTCGAGCGTGTGAGACCTCACGGCGCGTCCTCCCCAGGACGCGCCGTTTTCTTGAAAAATCCCTCTCTCATAGAGAGAGGGAGGGGCCCGCGCCGTTAGGCGTGGGAGGGTGAGAGGTTTCACCGCTAGCCGGGAAATCTCCGTCCTTTGCGCCCACTATGCCTTCGCCGGGGAGGTCGGGAGAAGGGGGAGCTTCGTTCTGAGAGATTATAACCTCTCACCCTCCCACCGCTTCGCGGCGGGCCCCTCCCTCTCTCTATGAGAGAGGGGT
>NZ_JBFUJD010000119.1:0-11893 GCF_056401555.1 Caulobacter sp. P4_E5 | reverse complement strand
GGGGAGGAGAGATCGGCCCTATCCTGGGAATTTCACCAGGTTCGGCTTCGGGATCGCGGCCTTGAAGCTGCCGCGCGACTTGGCCGTGTCCAGGCCGAACTCGGCCCAGGCGGCCAGGAAGCCGTTGGCGGCGGCGCTGGGCGAGGCGGGGACCAGTTCCAGAACGGGACGCGCCGCCAGCGCCGCGCGGGCGGCGGCCCAGGCTTCCGGCTCGGTCGTGGCGTAGGCGCCGTCCGAGGCCACCAGTTGGCCGGCCAGATCGGGATCGAGGAAGTACAGCGTCACCGACGTCTCCGCCGGCAGGTCCGAGAGGCCGTCCAGCGCCTCGGTCAGGGCCGTCAGGCTCATCCTGGCGCCGCTGGTCCGGCGCTCGCCGCCGGCCGCGCCCTTGATCGCCGCCGCGCCGGTCTCGCCGTCCATGCGCCGCACATAGGCCCAGCCGCCATAGCCCGGATCGGGACGGCAGAGGCTGGCGATCCACAGGGTGACGGCGGCCATGGAACGTGCTCCGGATTCGGTGACGATCCCGGCTTTCTAGACCGCTTCGCCGGCGTCGGGGGAGGGGAGGGCCGCGCGTGTCCGTGAACGAAAGGTAAACCGGGGCTTAAAACTTAGAGTTAACGTCATTTTCAGTTCGATGAACAAAGTTCTAAGAACTGGCGTCGCCGCAAGGCTTTCTCTGTATTCGTCAAAGCAAGAAGTGTGCCAGTTCAGCACCTCTTCGCCCATTTTGGGTGTAGTTTTGATCATGGTGTAAAGATATGGAAAATATTTATGGTTAACGCGCCGTAAACACCTGTTAACCACTTGTTAAGAGCGCTGGCTCCGGTTTTGCTGATGAAGCGTTGAACCTCTGTCGGGCTGTCCCGACGTGGGACGTTCCGTWGGCGGAGTGCGCGAAGCGATGTTCGAGTTCGGACGGGATCTGAAGCGGTTGTTCGGCGTCGATGCCGAGGGTGGCTTCAAGGGGGCATGGCGCGAGGGGCTGACCGGGGGCGACACGTCGCTGCTGGAGCTTCTGGATGTTCGGCTCCTGACCAACGAGGCCCGCTCGGCCGACGTGGTCGCCGGCCGCATCGGGGCCAAGGATCGCGGCGCGCGCCTGCTGGAAGCGGCCGTGGTCTGGCGCGAGCTGGCCCGCCGCAGCGGCGACGCCACCGCGCTTAGAAAAGGCGCCGCCCAGGCCGAGGCCGCCGTGAAGATGTTCGAGGCCGAGCGCCGCCACGACGCCCTGGCCGCCGCCCGCTGCGAGCAGGCCGTGCTGGCCGTGCTGGGCGCGGACCTGTTCGGCGATGAAGGCCTGGTGGCCGCCGCCTCGGCGACCCTGGCCCGCACGCCGACCGGCCAACGCACCGCCCTGTGCGGCGCGCTCACCGCCGGCCTCGAAGGCCGCGTGGCGCTCTCCGAGAACGATGTCGAGCGCGCCCTGATCGCGGTCCAGGCCTATGAGGCGCCGCTGCGCGCCCTAGCCGCCGCCAAGCGGGTGAAGGGCGGCCCGGCCCGCCTGCAACTGGCCGACCAGCGCGCCGCGCGCATCGAGTTGATCCTGGCCTGCGCCGAGCGCCTGAAGGATCGCGCCCTGGCCGAAGTGGCGGTGTCGGAAGCCAAGACCGCCGCCGGCGTGCTGGATCCTGATTTCGAACCACTGGCCTGGGCCCGCCTGGAAGGCCTGCGCGGCTCGGCCCTCGTCCTGCTGGGCGAGCTGGACGGCGAGCTGTCTCGCCTCGCCGATGGCGTCGAGGCCTTGAGCGCGACCATCGACGTGATGACCGCCGATCACAGCCCGATGGACTGGGCCCGGGCCCATGCCTCGCTGGGGATGGCGCTGCAGGCGGTGGGGGAAGCCTCGACCAGCGAGCGCGCCTTCGAGCAGGCCGTCTCGGCCTATGATCGCGCCACCCAGGTGCTGAAGATCCAGCCGGCCCTGGCCCTGCGCGCCGTGGTCGCCAACAACCGCGCCCTCAGCCTGGCCCGCTGCGCCGAGCTGACCGCCGACCTGGCGGTGCTGGACGCCGCCGAACTGGCCTTCAAGGCCGAGCTGTCGGCCGCGCCGGGCGGCCGCGATCCGGCCAGCTGGGCTGTGGCCCAGATGAACCTGGCTCGCCTGTACGAAGCTCGTGTCGAGATCACCGGCCGCGACGACGGCCGCCTGGCTCGGGCCGGGGCGGCTCTGGCCTGCGCCTTCGACGTCTTCTCGGAACTGGGCCTGCGATCGCTGACCGACCTGGCGGCACAGGGCCTGCAACGTCTGAAACAGGCCCAGGCCGCCTGATCCGAAACGGAACACTCTCCGCGACGGAGAAATGGGCGGCGGAAAGGCCGGCCAAAAAGATAAGTAAAGGGATGAACTCGTGATCGCTTCGCTCGCTCTCGCCGCCGCCGTCGTCGCCAACGCCGCTCCTGCCAAGGCCCCGTCGGACCTGCTGACCCCCGTCTCCGAGCCGCGCGTCGCCGTCGCCCTTCTGAACTGTCTGGTCAAGCAGGACGGCCACCTGACCGCCTGCACCGTCCAGGAAGAAAGCCCCAACGACCTCGGCGTCGGCCAGGCCGCCCTGACCATGGCCTCGCAGTTTCAGGTCGACCTGCTGGGCCCGGACGGCAAGAGCCGCGCGGGCTCGTACATCCAGGTGCCGGTGCGGATCCGGATTCGGTAATTTCCTTCCCTTCTCCCCTTGCGGGAGAAGGTGGCGCGCAGCGCCGGATGAGGGGTTGAAAGGCCTGTCCGACAGGGCGGCGCGACCCCTCACCCGACCGCCTCCGGCGGCCACCCTCTCCCGCAAGGGGAGAGGGAATAGGGAGTTGCGACCCACCGTCGCGCCCCCGTTTTCCTACCGTCCGGGTAACAACCCCTAACGCCCTGTTAACCATATCCGCCCCATCTTCCAGCCTCGAATCCAAGCGGCCAGTAGGGCCGATTCCGACGAGGCTTTGCATGACGGGCGCCGAGGTTCTTGATGTCGGCCGGGACGCGATCTGGCTGACGCTTCAGCTCTGCGCGCCGTGCCTGATCGTCGGCCTGGTCGTCGGTGTCGCCATCGGCCTGTTCCAGGCCCTGACCCAGATCCAGGAGCAGACCCTGGTCTACGCGCCCAAGATCGTGTCGATCTTCGTCGCGTTGCTGATCTTCCTGCCGCTGATGGGCTCGCTGATGAGCCAGTTCATGCGCCAGATCGCCGCTCGCATCGCTGGCATGTAGGGAAGGCAAGGGGCCCTTTTGAACTCCTTCGCCACCAACTTTCAGGTCTATGTCGCCGCGCTCGTCTTCGCGCGGGTGGGCGCCATGGTCATGACCATGCCGGGCATTGGCGAGCAGTCGGTGCCGCCGCGCATCCGCCTGAGCTTCGCCCTGCTGCTGGCCCTGCTGTTGGGCCCGCTGGTCCAGAGCGGCGTGCCGCCGATCCCGACCACCCTGGGCGGCCTGGTCGGCGCGGTGATCCACGAGATCCTGATCGGCCTGATGATCGGCTCGGTGCTGCGGCTGTTCATGCTGTCGCTGACCACGGCCGGCGAAATCATCTCGATGCAGACCACCCTGTCGTTCGCCCAGAGCACCAACCCCTCGATGCAGGGCTCCAGCACGGCGGTGGCCAGCTTCTTGTCGATGCTGGGCCTGACCCTGGTGATGGCTACGGGCCTGCATCACCTGTTCATCGGCGCGATCGTCAAGTCCTACACCCTGTTCCCGTTCACCCGCGCCGTGCCGATCAACGACGCCGTCACCCTGGCGGTGCGGACGGTGGCGCAGTCGTTCACCCTGGGCGTCCAGCTGGCCGCGCCGGTGATCGTGTTCTCTCTGGTCTTCAATCTCGCCACGGGCCTGGTCGGCCGGGTCATGCCCGCTTTCCAGATCTTCTTCGTGGCTTCGCCGCTCAGCGTGATCCTGGGCCTGTCCCTGCTGGCCCTGTCGCTCGGCGGCATCGCCATGGTCTGGACCGACCGCTACCGCGAACTCCTCGAAGTGTTCAGCTAGGGGACGGGCATGGCGGACGATACGGATCCCGAGTCGAAAACAGAAGAACCCTCAGCCAAGAAGCTGTCGGACGCCCGCGCCAAGGGCGACGTCGTCAAGAGCGCGGACATCCCGCAGCTGGCCTCGCTGACGGGCGCGGTGTCGGTGATCCTGATCGCCGGCGGCTGGATGACCCGCGACCTGGCTTCCGCCCTCGTGCCGTTCATCGCCCACGCCGGCACCACCGACCTGTCCAGCGGCGGGGCCATGGTGGTGATGAAGCGGGCGACTATGGCCGCCCTGCCGCCGCTGGTGCTGGTTATGGTGGTCAGCGCCGTGATGGGCGTGATCGCCAACGTCGCCCAGACCGGCTTCATGCTGACGCCGGACAAGCTGAAGCCCGACTTCAGCAAGCTGGACGTGATGAAGGGTCTGGGCCGCATCTTCGGCATGGACGGCTTCATCCAGTTCGCCAAGTCGATGGTGAAGATCGGCGTCACGGCCCTGATCGCCTGGATGGTGCTGAAGCCCAATGTCGGCGAGGTCCGCAACCTGGTCGGCATGGACGTAGCGGCCATGATCCCGGAGGCGATGAAGCTCGCCAAGAAGCTGCTGATCATGGTGATCCTGTTCCTGGTCGCCACCGCCGCCTTCGACTTTTTCATCCAGCGCCAGCGCTTCATGAAGCGGATGCGCATGACCCTCCAGGAGGTCAAGGAAGAGTACAAGCAGTCGGACGGCGACCCGCACATCAAGGGCAAGCGCCGCCAGATCCAGATGCAGCGCTCGCGCCAGCGGATGATGCAGGCCGTGCCCAAGGCGACCGTGGTCGTCATGAACCCGACCCACTACGCCGTGGCGCTGAAGTACGACGCCGGCGAGACGCCCGCGCCGCTGTGCGTGGCCAAGGGCATGGACGAGCTGGCCCTGAAGATCCGCGCCATCGCCGAGGAGCACGGCGTGCCGGTGCTGGAGGATCCGCCCCTGGCCCGCGCCCTCTACGCCAGTGTCGAGATCGACGAGGAAATCCCCGTCGAGCACTTCGAGGCCGTCGCCAAGGTCATCAGCTTCATCATGAACGGCAAGAAGCCCCAGTCTCGTTCTGGGCCCCGCGCGCGTCCGCTCTAGCGCCATCCGTAACAAATCTGACCTACCGATCGGGAAAGGCTATCCTTTCTCCGATTGCGGGTGAGTCGCAGCCTCACCGTAGCGAAGGTAAGCATCCCGCCCATGGCCGATTTCCAGCTTCAGGACAAAGCTTCGACCGGCGCGCCGCGCCGGCGCTTCGATCCGTGGCTGGCGGGCGCGGCGGTGTTCTTCGTGGCCGCGGCGGCGTTTTCGGCCGCTCCGGCGCTGAAGGCGGGGCCGACCACCCTGGCCGGCCTGCTGCTGCTGCTGGGCGTGGCGGGCGTCTCGATCCTGGGCCTGGTGGCCATCCGGGGCTCGGCCGCCGGCGGTAACGACGCCGACCAGGCCGAGGGCTTCATCGACGCGCTCAGCGAGCCGGCCGCCCTGGCCGCCGCCGACGGCCGCGTGCTGGCCGCCAATCCGGCCTGGCGCGCGGTGATGGGCGAGCAGCGGCGTTTGCCCAAGGGCGTGGCGGGCTCCAGCCTGTTCGCGGCCCTGGTCCAGGCCCGCAAGGGCGAGATGGCCGAGGGCCTGCTGCGCGCCGGCGACATCGACCATACCGCCCGGGTCTCGCGCCTGGCCGGCGGCCGCCTGCTGATCCGCCTGACCCCGATCGTCGTCCCAGAGCCAGTCACCGAGAGCGCCGCCCCGGTCGCCGTGGCCGAACGCGCCCCGCCGCCGCCGACCACGCTGGACGCCTTCGCCGGCGCCTCGCCGTTCGGCGCGGCCCTGCTGGAGGGCGTCGAGCCCTTCAAGTCGCGGATCCTGGAGACCAACCCAGCCCTGACCACCATGACCGGCGCTAAGCCGGGGGTGATGTTCGGCGACCTGATCGACGCCGCCTCGCGCGCCGAGGCCGAGACTCGCCTCAGCGAAGGCCGCGCCGGCCCGTTCGAGGTGCGCCTGGCCCGCGACCAGACCCGCATCGTCCACCTCTACCTCTACCGCGCCGAAGGCCGCGTGGTGGCCTATATGATCGACGTGTCCGAGCAAAAGCAGATGGAACTGCAGCTGGCCCAGGCCCAGAAGATGCAGGCCATCGGCCAGCTGGCCGGCGGCGTGGCCCACGACTTCAACAACCTGCTGACCGCCATCCAGTTGCGCCTGGACGAGCTGCTGCACCGTCACCCGGTCGGCGATCCGTCGTACGAGGGCCTGAACGAGATCCGCCAGACGGGCGTGCGCGCCGCCGACCTGGTCCGCAAGCTGCTGGCCTTCTCGCGCAAGCAGACCGTCCAGCGCGAAGTGCTGGATCTGGGCGAGCTGATCTCCGAGTTCGAGGTCCTGCTGCGCCGCCTGCTGCGCGAAGACGTCAAGCTGATCACCGACTACGGCCGCGATCTGCCGCGGGTGCGGGCCGACAAGAGCCAGCTCGAGACGGCGGTCATGAACCTGGCCGTCAACGCCCGCGACGCCGTGCGCGCGGCCAAGGGCGGGGGCATCGTGCGCATCCGCACCGCCCGCCTGACCCGCGACGAGGCCATCGGCCTGGGCTTCCCGGCGGCCGAAAGCGATGTCGCCTTCATCGAGGTTTCGGACGACGGTCCCGGCATCCCGCCCGACGTGATGGGCAAGATCTTCGACCCGTTCTTCACCACCAAGCCGGTGGGCGAGGGTACAGGCCTGGGCCTGGCCACGGTCTACGGCATCGTCAAGCAGAGCGACGGCTGGATCCACGTCCACAGTCGTCCGGGCGAAGGCGCGGCCTTCCGCATCTTCCTGCCGATCTACGACGCCCCGGCGGGCGTCGTGGCCGCCCAGGCCGCCGCCGAGCCGGTCAAGCCGCGCGCCGCCCGCGACCTGTCGGGCGCCGGCCGCATCCTGTTCGTCGAGGACGAGGACGCCGTCCGCAGCGTCGCCGCCCGCCTGCTGCGCGCCCGCGGCTACGAGGTGCTGGAGGCCGCCGACGGCGAGGAGGCCCTGCTCATCGCCGAGGAGCACGCCGGCACGATCGACCTGCTGATCAGCGACGTGATCATGCCCGGCATCGACGGCCCGACCCTGCTGAAGAAGGCGCGCGGCTATCTGGGCAACGCGCCGGTGATGTTCATCTCCGGCTATGCCGAGGCCGAGTTCAGCGACCTGCTGGAAGGCGAGACCGGCGTGACCTTCCTGGCCAAGCCGATCGACATCAAGACCCTGGCCGAGCGGGTCAAGCAGCAGCTGCAGGCGGCCTGATCCTCCCCGCTAGGGGGAGGATCTCGAACCTCACCCCCGCGCTGGCAGGAACCTCGGATTGCGCAGCAGGGCGGCGCTGACCAGGGCGACCAGCAGGCCGACCGGGAAGATCTCGGCGAAGGTCATCGGCATCCGGTACAGCGGATTGGCGTAGTTCCGCTTCATCTCGGCCATCTCGGCCGCCAGCTTGGCGTAGGCAGCGCCGGATAGGCCTTCCGCCTGCTTGGCGGTGAGGATGTGGGCCGTGTACTCGTCCATGAAGCGGTAGTGGGTGACGGCCAGATAGCCCTCCCAGATCAGCACGTAGGCCACGCCCGCGACCAGGGCGACGGCCAGGCCGATCAGGAAGGCCGGCCAGAACTTGATCACGCCGCCCAGCGCCTTGTCGCGGTGCGACTTCACCGCCAGCAGGATCGAGGACAGCCCGACCAGCATGATCAGATAGCCCAGCCACAGGCTGTGCTGGCTGGACAGGACGATGGTGGCGATCATGCCCAGGATGATGATCGTTCCCGAGATCAGGCCGTAGGTCAGGATGGTGCGTTGCATGGTGTTCCTCCTCCGCGCCGCCCCCTGCGGCGCGCACCCGGAGGCTGCCGTCGTCTTGGTCGCGACGGTATCGCCCGAAAGGGTGAGATCGACAGTTTCGCCCTAACGGCGCCCGGTCAAGGTCAGGGGATCAGCGCCAACTCTCGAGCCTTGCCGATCGCCTGGGTGCGGCGGCCGACCTCCAGCTTGCCGTAGAGGTTGGCGATGTGGGTCTTGACGGTATTGGGCGAGAGGCCGAGGTCGCGGGCGATCTCCTTGTTGGAGCGGCCGGCGGCCAGGCGTTCCAGCACCTTCACCTCCTGGCCGGTCAGGCCCAGGGCGGCGAGGGCGGCGTTGTTGCGCTGGAAGGTCTCGGGCCGGCCCCGCGCCGCCAGCTTCCAGCCGACCCACACGCCGCCGGCCGCGAAGGCGACGCCGATCAGGCCGGCATAGATCCGCCAGGGGAAGGCGCGGGCCACGAACTGGTACTCCAGCCACTGCAGGGCGAAGGCGCCCACGGCCAGGACCAGCGCCCAGAGAAGGACGGTGCGGATCATGCGCCAGAAGGAGCGCGAACCGCGCCGCCTCGTCAATGCGTCGGCGCCTGGGAGGTCGCGAGATCGATTCATCTCAATGGAACGATCGGCCATGATCTTCGAAATTCCGGACGGCGGCCGACCGGCTAGTCTCGCGGCGCCGCCGGAGACCCCGCCATGTTCGACGCCCCTCCCGCCTGCGAGACCCTGACCGACGCCGTCGCGGCCTATGCCGAGGCGTCGCGGACCGGAAATGGAGCGGCGCTGATCGCTCGCGTGCAGCCCTCGGCGGTGTCCTACACGCTGGAGGACGGCGAGGTGCGCGGCGAGACGCGGGCGGCTTGGAAGGCTCGATCCGTCGAGGCCGCGCCCGATCTGGCGGTGGAGACGGTCAGCGCGGGCCCGCGCACCGCGATCGTCTCGACCCGATGGACGCAGGCCGGCGCGCCACGCCGCGACTACGCCGTCTGGGCGCGACTGTCGTGCCGCTGGCGGATCGTCGGCCGCGTGGTCGGGCCCGATCAGCCGCGCGACGCGACCGCCGCCGAGGGCGTCCGGGCGACGGTGGACCTGAAGCTGCGCGCCGACGCGGCCTGGAGCCCCGAGGACCTGGCGGTCGCCGTTGATCCTCGCGCCTTGGTGATCACCCTCGAGGACGAGGAGATGGCCGCCGCCTCGGTGGCCGACTGGCAGGCCCGCTATGCTGAGCGGTCCCGTCGCGGGATGCCGTCGGCCAATGTGGTGCTATCGCGATCGGAGGAGGGGCGGGGCGCGCTCGGCGTGGCGACCTGGACGTTCCGCGCGGTGACCGGCGGGACCTATGCCGACCGGGCCGTGCTGCTGCGCACGCCGAAGGGCTGGCGGATGCTGGCCCTGCTGTGGGTGCGGGAGGACTAGGGTCGGCCTCAAAGCTCCAAGCCGTCGTCATCCCGGAAGCCTCGCAGAGGCTATCCGGGACCCAGGGCCGGCGCACTGCGGTCGCCCCTGGGTCCCGGCTCTACAGCCCGCGAGGCGGGCTTCCGGCCGGGATGACGAGGGAAAAGGCGTCGCCCAATTGAATATGGACCCAGCTAACCCAGCCGCGCCTTGGCCTCGGGCGGGGCGACCTGGTCGAACAGGATCTTCAGGTGCTGGTCCTTGGCGTGGTCATTGTGCAGCTCCCACGACAGCGAGATGGGCAGGCGCAGGCGGCCGCCGTCCGGCAGCCGGGCGATCAGTACGCGCCACGAAAAGCCCTCGCCCGCATCGCCCAGCGGATCCTTGAACTCGACCGGCGCGGGGTCGCGCAGGCGGAACAGGCGCTCGGGATGCGCCTCGAACCAGGCGCGATCGGCCTCGGCGGTGGGATCTTTAGAAGCGACGAGCTTGGCAGTGACTTTGCGAACCATGGGCGCGTCCTAGCACCGGACGCGCCGACTTCCCACTAGGCCAGTCGCTCGCGACCCTCGCCCAGGATCCGCTGACCCAAGGCGACAATGGCCAGGGCCGCGCTGGCCATGACGATCGAGACCCAGAAGCCGCTGCGCGCGCCGAAGGTGTCGACCACCCAGCCGGCCACGAAGGCGCCAAGGGCCATGCCGATGCCGATCCCCGTCATCACCCAAGTGACGCCCTCGGTCAGCACCGCGGGCGGCACGCGCCGCTCGACCAGGCCGAAGGCGGTGATGAAGGTCGGCGAAATGGCCACGCCGCTCAGGAAGATCGCCGCCGCCAGGGCCGGCACGCTGCCGGCCAGCAGCAGGGGCAGGGTGGTGACCAGCAGCACGGCCAGGGCCGCCAGCAGCTGGCGCTGCAAGGGCGCACGCAGGTTCAGGGCCCCGACGATCAGCCCGACCACGAACGAGCCGATCGCATAGACCCCGATCACCAGGCTGGCCGCGCCCGGCTGGCCGAGGTCCTTGGTCAGGGCCACGGTGCTGACCTCGGCGGTGGCGAAGATCGCGCCGACGAAGACCAGGGCGGCGGTGATGATCTGCACGGCCGGCAACCGGATCGCCGACCTGTGCGGCGCGCCGGTCTCGTTGGTCGTGACCTTGGGCTCCGTGGCGCGCTGGAGCACGAAGGCGGTCATGCCGGTCGCCAGGAACAGGGTGGAGACCAGCACCCCCGCCTCGGGAAATAGGCCCACGCTGAGGCCGACCGACAGCGAGGCGCCGGCGATATAGACCAGCTCGTCGGCGGCGGATTCGAACGCGAAGGCGGTGTTCAGCTGGGGTGTGTCGCGGAACACCTCGGTCCAGCGGGCCCGCACCATGGCCGGCATGCTGGGCATGGTCGCCGCGACGAAGGCGGCGGCGAACAGCGTCCAGATCGGCCAGTGGAGGCGCGTGGCCAGCATCAGAACCGCGAAGGCCAGGACGGCGATGATCGTGGTCGGGACCAGCAGCCGGCGCTGGCCATAACGGTCGACCAGGCGCGAGATCTGCGGGGCGGCGATGGCGTTGGTCAGGGTGAACACCCCCGCCACCGCGCCGGCCAGCCAGTAGCCGCCCTGCGTCTGGGATAGCATGGTGACGATGCCGATCGGGGCCATGGCGACAGGCAGGCGGGCTACGAAGCCGGCGGCGGCGAACCCCTTGGTCCCCGGCGCACGGAAGATCTCGCGGTAGGGGTTGGACATCGGTCTGACCTTTCGGCGCTGGCGACGCATGCTGTGACGACATACATACGTCTCGTATGCCAATCGAGGTGGTGACATACGTCGCGTATGTCAACTACGCTGCCCGCGCTTTTCCACGAGAGGATCCCATGTCGCGAAGGTCGCGTCCCGAGATGATCGCCGAGACCCGCGCCAAGCTGATCGCCGCGGGGCGCAAGGCCTTTGGCGAGAAGGGCTATGCCGAGGCCTCGATGGACGACCTGACGGCCGAGGCCGGCCTGACGCGCGGCGCCCTCTATCACCACTTCGGCGACAAGAAGGGCCTGCTGGAGGCGGTGGTTCTGGAGATCGACGCGGAGATGGCCGAGCGGCTGACCGCGATCGCCGCCGCCGCCCCGACGCGCTGGCAGGGCCTGGTGCAGGAGAACGTCGGCTATATCGAGATGGCGCTGGAGCCCGACATCCAGCGGATCATGCTGCGCGACGCCCCGGCCATCCTGGGCGATCCGTCCGGCTGGCCCAGCGCCGACGGCTGCATCGCCACCATCCGCGCCAATCTGGAGCACCTGCAGGCCGAAGGCGTGGTCCGGGACGACATCGACCCCGACGCCACCGCGCGGCTGGTCTGCGGGGCCTCCACCGACGCGGCCCTGTGGATCGCCAACGCCGATGACCCGGAAGCGGCGGCGCTGAAGGCCGTGCCGGCGTTCAAGGCGCTGCTGGACGGGTTGTTGCGGTGGGATATCCCCGTCGGGGCGCGGGGATAATTCCCTCTCTCTTTGAGAGAGGGAGGGGCCCGCGCCGCAGGCGTGGGAGGGTGAGAGGTTAGGCGAAGCCGGTGGGTGATTTCGCGTATCTCACTGGTTTTCCGGGACTCATCGGCAAGCGGTGTAACCACTCACCCTCCCATGCTGCGCATGGGCCCCTCCCTCTCTCTAAGAGAGAGGGATGAGGTAAGGCACGAGCGTTCAGCCT
>NZ_JBFUJD010000118.1:0-12013 GCF_056401555.1 Caulobacter sp. P4_E5 | reverse complement strand
AGCGCCCCCTCCGTCACGATGCTGCGCATCGCGCCACCTCCCCCGTTTCACGGGTGAGGAGGAGAGATCCGGACAGCAAAAAGCCCTCCGGTTCGCACCGGAGGGCTCTTCAGATCGAACTCGGATCGGATGACCCGAAAAAGACCTTAGGCGGCCAGGGCGGTGCGGACCTTGTCAGCAATAGCCTTGAACGCAGCCGGGTCGTTACCCGCGATGTCGGCCAGGACCTTACGGTCCATCACGATACCCGCCACGTCCAAGCCGTGGATAAATTGCGAGTAGGTGTAGCCCTCGAGACGAGCGCCGGCGTTGATGCGTTGGATCCACAGCGAACGGAAGGCGCGCTTGCGCACCTTGCGGTCACGATACGCGTATTGACCGGCCTTATCGACGGCGGCCTTGGCGGTGCGGATGGTGTTCTTGCGGCGGCCGTAAAAGCCTTTCGCCTGCTCAAGAACCTTCTTGTGCTTGGCGTGGGCGGTGACGCCACGTTTGACGCGAGCCATGTGTCAGCGCTCCTCTTAAAGGCCGTAGGGCATGTACGAACGGATGGTCTTGGTGTCCGAAGCACTCATGACCTTCGTTCCGCGGTTTTGGCGGATGTACTTGCCGTTGTGGCCGATCAGACGGTGGCGCTTGCCGGCGACGCCGGCTTTCAGCAGGCCCGTGGCCGTGATCTTGAAGCGCTTCTTGGCGCCCGACTTGGTCTTCAACTTAGGCATTTCGCGTCGGAGCTTTCGCCCCGTCCTCTGGGATAGCAAGACGAACCGCCATGGCATGCCAATCGGCCAGGCGGTTCCGGAAAGGCGGGGTTACTACAGGAGAGACTCGGTCAAGGCAAGGGCTTAGACCTTAGGCGACCGCCTTGGTCCGGCGCACGATGACCAGGGCCAGGCCGATGGCGGGGACCATCAAGGCCGCGCCGAACCAGTAGGGACCGCCGGCGGCCAGGCCAAACAGCGGTCCGGCCAGCAGCGGGCCGCCGATGCGGGCCAGCGAGCCGGCGGCCATGTTCAGGCCCAGCATCTGGCCCTGGCGGTCCGGCGGGCTGGCGCGCGAGATCAGGGCGGCCACGCACGGGAAGACCAGGGACTGGCCGAAGGCGGTGCAGGCGACCGCCACGACGGCGACGGGCGGGCTCGGGATGAACGGCGTGATCAACAGGGTCACGGCGATGATCGACAGGCCTGTGGTCAGCACGCGGCCTTCGCCGAAGCGCCGCGCCAGCCTTCCGGTCAGCAGGCCTTGGCCCAGCGAAGCGATCACCCCGATGATGGCGAAACAGGCCGCCACCTGGCTCGCGCCCCAGCCGAAGCGGGCGTCCGCATAGAGGCCGAACACCGCCTCCATGCCGGCGAAGGCGCCGGTCGAGATCAGGGTGACCAGCAGCACGCGCGACAGGATCGGGTGAGCGGCCGCGGCGGTCAGGGCCTCGCGGCGGTGAGGCTGAGGCGCCCCCGGCGCGGACGGCGTACGGCTCTCGGTCACGAACAGGACGACGCCCAGGGCCGCCGCGCCCGCCATGCCGGCGGCCAGGAACAGCGGCAATTGGTAGCCCAGGTGACCCGCGCCCGGGTGGATGACCATGACCAGGGCGGGACCGATCACGAAGCCCGCCCCGAACGCCGAGCCTAGCAGGCCCATGCGCCCGGCGCGCTTCTCGGGCGGAGTGACGTCGGCCATGTAGCCCTGGATCGTCGAGATGTTGCCGCCGCCGAACCCGCCGACCAGGCGGACGGCCATGGCGATCCAGATGTTCGGGGCGAAGGCCAGGGCGACATAGGCCAGGGTGTTGGCCAGGATCGTCACGATCAGCACCGGCCGCCGGCCGATGCGGTCCGACAGACGCCCCCAGAACGGCTCGCCGAAGAACTGGCCCAGGCTGTAGGCGGCGAACATCGTCGTCACCTGCCACGGGGCGGCGTTCATCGACTTCGCGTAGAAGGGCAGCAGCGGAATGACCACGCCGAAGCCCACCAGGTTGATGAACACAACCAGGAGGAGGACGACGAGGGCGCGGCTACTGTGACGGGGCTCGGACATAGGGGGCGCGGTTTACGCCGGAAGCTTCGGCTTGGCGACCTCAGTTCGGCGGGTTGTGCTTTTCGATGAAGGTGACGGCGGCGGTCAGCATCTGCTTGCGTGTCGCGCCGTTGGAAAGCCAGTGGTCCTCGCCGTTCAGGACGACGAATTCATACGGCTTGCCGGCGGACTTAAGGGCCGAGGCCATCTTCTGGCTTTCGCTGAAGGGCACCACGGTGTCGTCCTTGCCGTGGATCAGCAATACGGCCGCCTCGACGTCCTTGGCGTGGAGGGCCGGCGAGATGGCCTTCAACTTGGGATCGCTCGCGCTCTGCACGCCGTAGACCCGCTTGCGGTAGCGGATAAGGTCGTTCTTTTCGCCGTACTTGAGTATCTCGTCGTGCAGCCGTCCGGCCAGGTCGCTGGGGCCTGCGACGGATACCGCGCAGCGATAGACGCCCTTCTGAAGCGCCGCGCCGGCGAGGGCGGCGTAGCCTCCATAGCTAGCGCCGAAGATGCAGACCCGCTTGGGATCGACCACGCCGGCCTTGGCGAGGAAGGCGACGCCGTCGGAAAGGTCGGTCTGCATCTTGCCGCCCCATTCGCCGTTGCCGGCTTCCATGAAGGCGTGATCGATATTGGTGGAGCCGCGGAAGTTTGGTTGCAGCACCGCATAGCCGCGTGAGGCCACGGCCTGGGCCAGCCAGTCGAAGGTGACGTCGTCCTGGGATTGCGGGCCGCCGTGCGGCAGCACCACCAGCGGCAGGCCCGCTTCGGCCCGGCCCTTCGGCGTTGTCAGGATGGCCTGGATCGGCAGGCCGTCGGCGGCCGGGTATTCGATCATCCGCACGTTGGCGACATCGGCCGCCGTGATCTTGGGATAGGCCAAACCGATCGGATCGACGCGCTTGGTCTTGGTGTCGGCGAGGTAGTAGCTGCCGGCGGAGTTGCTGCTGGTCACGGAGAGGACCAACTTCGTGAAATCGGGCGTCCAGGATTGGAGCGAGACCTGCTGGCCCTTGAAGGCGTTGCGGTACGCCGGCCAGAGCGCCTTCAGGCGCGGTTCCACGAAGTCGTATTCGACGAACTCGGCATTACGATAAGTGAAGCCCAGGACGACGCCGTCCTCGTCGATCAGCGCGCCTTGCTTGCGAGGCGGGCCGATATAGTCGCCGACCTTGCCGTCCGCGAGGGTGACGGGCGTCGGGCGCCACAGCGCGTTCTGCTTGTCCCACGTGTCCATGATCACCGACTGGCCGTCGGGCGAAATCCCCCAGAGGCTAGGCGTGTTGCGGGCGTCGGTGGTCTTGGCGACGTCTTGCCAGGACGACCCGCGACGCAGCGAGAGGGTCCAGGTCGCGTCGTTGGTGCGTTCGTTGTTCTCGTAGCTCGCCTTGGCTAGTACGGCGCCGTCCGACTTGACGAGATAGTCTCCAGTCTGGTTGTCGCCCATCTGCACTCGGGTGGCCGTCCCCGTGTCGAGATCGATCTTGTAGAGATCCAGATGACCGCTCTTGCTCTGCATGTTGGCGGCGACCGTGACGTAAAGCGGCGTGTAGACGACCGCTTTCTTGCCGTCCGCGCCCGGCTGCAGGCGGCCCTGGACGATATTGAGGAGGGTGTCGAGCGCGCTGTTCGGCAGCTGTATGTAGGCCCCGGTCCGGACGTTCAGGGCGACGGCTTGCCAATGCTCGCCGACATAGGTCGTGTCCTCGATCGAGGTCGTGAGCGACGCTTCGATCACGACATGATCGACGCCGGCCCACTGGACGTTGCGAACCTTGCGGTGCCCCACGATCGCCGAGGCCAGCACGGGGCCGTTCAAGGCTTTGACGATGATCCGTCGCTCGTCGTCGATCGTGGCGATCAGGGCCAACGCCGAGCCGTCGGGAGAGATGACGACGCTCTCGAGCGAAGGCAGGCTGCCATAGGCTTCGAGCGGCGCGGCCGCCATGGCGGCGCTCGGCGCGCTCAACCCGACCAGCGCGGCCATGGCTGCGCCAGCGAACAACTTCAGCATGAACAACCCCCGGTACATGAAGGGGTAGGAATACGGGCCCATGGTCAAGCTGTCGAGCCACGGGCGAGGCCTTCACGCGGCTTTCCGCCGTGAGCCTCGTCAACTTTCCAGAGAAGACGGGGTCGCGACGCGGGCGGCAAAGAAAAACGCCCCGGCCGAGGGCCGAGGCGTCTTGCGTCGCGAGGCTGGAGAAGCCCTCAGACCCTAGCGCGGTGCCAGGATCATGATCATCTGCCGGCCTTCCATGCGCGGCTCGTACTCGACCTTGGCGACTTCGTCGAAGTCGGCCTTGACCTTGTGGAGCAGCTTCATGCCGAGCTCGGGGTGGGCCATTTCACGACCGCGGAAGCGCAGGGTGACCTTCACCTTGTCGCCTTCCTCGAAGAAACGGGTCATGGCCTTGGCCTTGACCTCGTAATCGTGGATGTCGATGTTCGGGCGGAGCTTGATCTCCTTGAGCTCGACCACCTTCTGCCGCTTGCGCGCCTCGTTCTTCTTCTTCTGCTCCTGGAACTTGAACTTGCCGTAGTCCAGGATCTTGCAGACGGGCGGATTGGCGTTCGGAACGATTTCCACCAGGTCCAGGCCTGCCTCTTCGGCCGCTTCCAGAGCGGCGGAGGTCGGCATCTCGCCTTGCTTCTCGCCGTTTTGGTCGATCAGCAGGACGCGGGGGACGCGGATTTCATCGTTGATACGCGGTCCGTCTTTAACGGGCGGCGTTTGCATAGGACGGCGAATAGGGACGGCTCCGGCACTGTTGATAGGGGTAGGGCTGAACACGTGCGCGCCGCGCTGGGCGCGCCGCGAGAAAGTGATATATGACCCGCCAGCCGCGCTGTATCAAGCGACGGCGACCAAAGAGACGTCGCCGGGTCCAGTTTTTTTGACCCAAGACGACGCCCGAAGGGTCTTTCGGGGATACAGGGGCGGAAACGGCGGGGTCGGGACGAGTTTTTCCCTGATCAGAACGCTTGCCGCCGCCTCATGAATCCGCATCGCCACTCCGCCGTCGAGGACGTCCACGCCCTGCTGATCGGCGCCAGCTTCATCGCCGTGGGTCTGACCCTGCTGAAGGCCGCCGGCCTGGTCACCGGCGGCGTGGCCGGGGTGGCGCTGATCGTCTCCTATCTGGGCGGCTGGCCGGTCGGGGTGGTGTTCTTCGTGCTGAACCTGCCGTTCTACGTCCTGGCCCAGCGGACCCTGGGCTGGACCTTCACCGCCAAGACCCTGGCGACCAACCTGCTGCTGGCGGGATTCGCCTGGGGCATGCCGCATTGGCTGAAGGTCGGCGACATCGATCCGGTGTTCTCGGCGGTGTTCGGCGGCACGATCATCGGCATGGGGATTCTGGCCCTGGCCCGTCACCGCTCCAGCGTCGGCGGCGTCGGGGTGCTGGCGCTCTATCTGCAGGAGCGGCGCGGGATCAGCGCCGGCAAGGTGCAGCTGGCCGCCGACTGCCTGGTCATCGCCGCGGCCTTCTTCACGATCAGCTTCGACAAGCTGTTACTGTCCGTCGCCAGCGCCGTGGCGCTGAGCGCGGTGATCATCGCCAACCACAAGCCGGGGCGGTACGCGGGGTATTGAGGGGGCCGCCGGCGAAGCGCGCCCCCTCCGTCTCGCTGCGTATCCGCAGCGATCCACCTCCCCCGCAAGCGGGGCAGGAGGTGTAAAGCTGCGTCCTCCTCCCATGCGAAGCGGGGGAGGTGGCGCGGCGCGGATACGCGCCGTGACGGAGGGGGCGTCGTCCCCGCGAACCTAGCGCGGCAGCAAAGCCACCGCAGCGCTGGCGACGGTGCTGACCGGCAGGGCCTTCAGGTCCGGCGAGCGGATCACCGCCACGTGGCCGCGCGGGCCGCATAGGTCGGGATCCGAGGCGTCGGAGAAGAGGGCGATGGTCGGGGCGCCGGCCGCGGCCAGCAGGTGGGTCGGGCCGGTGTCGTTGCCGACCGCCAGGGTCGCCTTGGCCCCCAGCACGGCCAGCTGGGCGAAGTCGGTGCGGCCGGTCAGGTCGCGCGCGCCGCCGACGGCCTTCTGGATATGGCGGGCCATGGCGCTTTCCTGGGGACCGCCGATGATGACGATATCCAGGCCGCGCGCCTTCAGCAGCGCACCCAGCTGGGCGTAGTTCTCGACCGGCCAGCGCTTCTCCAGCCGATGGGCTGAGCCGCCGGGCACGAACAGGACGTAGGGCCGAGGCGCGGCGCCGCCGGCCACCGGGCGCGGCTCCTTGTGCTTGCGCAGGATCCAGGTCAGGTCCGGCGGCGGGGCGCTGCCGTGTTCGGTCGGAGCGTCTGGCCAGATACCCGCCGCACGCAGCTGGTCGGCCTGGCGTTCCAGGGTGTGCATGCCCAGCCGGGCGGTTCCCTTCTGCGGCAAGGCGCAGCCGAAGGCGATGCCGCTCCATTGCGGCGGGAACGGGCGCAGCAGCTGGAAGTACCAGTTGGTCCGGCTGTTGGTTTGCAGGTCGTAGACCCGGTCGTAGCGCGCCTTGCGGATCCGGCCGATCATTGCCAGCGTCTCGCCGAAGTCGCCGGGGCGGCCGTCGGTCTCGACCGTATTGAAATAGGGGCTGAGCTTGGCGAGGGCCTCGAAGGGCGGGGTGGTCAGGAGCGTGATCTTGGCCTTCGGATGGGCCTCGCGGATCTTCTTCATCGCCGCCAGGGCCAGGACGAAGTCGCCCAGCGCCCCCAGCTTGATCACCAGGACCTTCTTGATCTCCTTGCTCAAGACGAACGCTCCGAACTACGGGCCTCAAGGACCCGCGCATAGACCTTGAGGGTCGCTTCGCACATCGCGTCCACCGAATACAACCGCCGCGCACGGGCGCGCGCCGCTTGTCCCATGGTTTGCCGTTTGGCCGCACCGAATTCGCAGGCCTTCAGCAGGGCGTCGGCCCAGGCCTGCGCGTCGCCGGGCTTGACCAGCCAGCCCGTCTCGCCGGGCACGACCGTCTCGCGCGTGGCCCCGTGGTCGGAGGCCATCGCCGGACGGCCCATCACCTGCGGCTCGACCGCCGTGCGGCCGAAGGCCTCCGGCTCCAGCGACGGCGCGATGGCCAGGTCGGCCAGCAGATAGGCGGCCGGCATGTCGTCGCAATGGCCGACCAGCTTGACGGCGTCCTCCAGGCCGGCGGCGGCGATGGCGGCGACGAGTTCGGCGCGATAGCTCTTGCGGCCCTGGTCGTCGCCGGCCAGCAGCAGCAGCACCCGGTTCTCGCCGCGCGCCTTCAGCAAGGCCATGGCCTCGATCAGCAGGCCCTGGCCCTTCCAGCGGGTCAGGCGGCCGGCCAGCAGCACCTTGAGGCGACGCTCGCCCGGCTCGACGCCCCAGGCCTTGCGCAGGGCCTCGACCCGCTCGGCCCCGACCACGCCGGGCTCGAACCGCGTCAGGTCGACGCCGCGCGGGATGGCGACCACCCTCTCGGGGGCGATGCCGTGCTCCTTGATGACGTGCTCGCGGGTGTATTCGGAATTGGCGATGACCAGGTCGCCCTTGGTCATGACCGCGTTGTACCAGCGCTTGAGATTGGACTTGGCGTTGTAGACGCCATGATAGGTGGCCACGAACGGCGTCTTGGTCGCGTGGGCCGCCCACAGGGCGCTGAAGGCCGGGGCGCGCGAGCGGGCGTGGACCAGGCTGACCTTTTCGCGCCGGATCAGGTCGACCAGCCGCGCGGCGTTGCCCAGCATGATCAGCGGATTCTTGGTCTGGGCCGGCATCTGGGCCAGGCGCCCGCCGTCGGCTTCCAGGCGCGAGGCCATGCGGCCGCCCCGGGTCGCGACCAGGGCCTTGCCGCCTTGCGCCACGACGGCGTGGGCGACATCAATCGTCGTCTGTTCCGCCCCGCCCGTTTCCAGTTCGGGCGTGACTTGCAGCAGGGTGAAGTCGGCGGGTAGGTCGGGCACGCGACTCTCGGCGAAGGGCACGCGTTTAGTTAGCGAAAGGATCGAGGCGACGCCATGACCGAATCCCGGGGCGCCCTGGCGCGAGAAGACGGCTCGAAACTCGCCTATCGGCGCGTGGACGGGGAAGGGCCGACGGTCGTGTGGCTGGGCGGCTTCCATTCGGACATGACCGGGACCAAGGCGCAGGTGCTGGCCGAGCAGGCCCAGGCGACCGGCGGCGCTTACGTCCGCTTCGACTATTTCGGCCACGGCGAATCTGAGGGCGCCTTCCGGGACGGCACGATCAGCCGCTGGCGCGAGGACGCCCTGGCGGTGATCGACGAACTGACCGACGGGCCGCTGGTCCTGGTCGGCTCGTCCATGGGCGGCTGGCTGGCCTGCCTGGCGGCGATCGCCCGGCCCGATCGGGTGAAGGCGATGGTGCTGATCGCGCCGGCTCCCGATTTCACCGAGAAGCTGATGGCGCCGGAGCTCTCGCCCGAGGCCCAGGCGGCCATCGCCCGCGACGGCTTCTGGATCCGGCCCTCCGAGTACGACGATGGCGGCTACGCCATCACCCGCGACCTGCTGGAGGATGGGGCGCGGTGGTCGATCCTGCCGGGGCCCGTGCCGATCGACGTCCCGGTGCGGATGCTGCAGGGCGGGGCCGATCCGGACGTGCCGTGGACTCACGCCCTGGAGCTGGCCAACGCCTTGAACAGCGACGACGTGGTCTTCAGCCTGATCAAGGACGGCGACCACCGCCTGTCGCGCCCCCAGGACCTGCAGCGCCTGGTCGCCGCCGTCGCCGAGGCGCGCGGCCTGGCCGAGCCGGAGGAGGGCGACCTCGTCTCCCGCCGCCTGGCCCGCGCGGCGCGGCTGCGCAACGCGGCGGGGCTGGAGGCGGTGGGGATCACGCCGAGAATGCCGGTGTTGGACGAGGAGTAGCCAAGGAGCTCTTCTCGACCCAGTCGGACCAACCAAATCCCTCTCTCATAGAGAGAGGGAGGGGCCCATGCGCAGCATGGGAGGGTGAGAGGTTATAATCTTGCCGAATGAAGCTCTGACCAAGACGGCGTTGGTCTTATCCCCGTAGCGAAGGCTTGAATTTGCCTCCTTGGGAGGCTCGCGGAAGACGCTGGGTCTTTCCGGTGAGGGTGAAACCACTCACCCTCCCACCGCTTCGCAGCGGGCCCCTCCCTCTCTCTATGAGAGAGGGATTCTGGACGTCCGCCCACCACCCATAACAGCCTCTAGCCACCCGCCTTTAGGATCCCCGCCAGCCCTTCCCGATAGGTCGGATACTGTGGCCGCCAGCCCAACTCCGCCTTCGCCCTCGCGTTCGAGACGCGCTTGTTCTCGGCGTAGAAGCGGCGCGTGGCCGGCGACATGCCCAGGGCGTTGAACGGCAGATCCGGCGGGACGGGAACGCCCAACAGCTTGGCGGCGTGTTCCATCACGTCCTGCGGCGGGGCCGGTTCGTCGTCGACGAGATTGTAGATCCCGCCGGCGCGCGGCCGGTCCAGCGAGGCCAGCAGGCCCGAGACGATGTCGTCGACATGGATGCGGCTGAACACCTGGCCCGGTTTGACGATCCGGCGGCCTTCGCCGGCCCGCAGGCGGTCGAGCGCGCTGCGGCCGGGGCCGTAGATGCCGGGCAGGCGGAAGGTCGCCACGGTCAGGCCCATGCCGCGCCCGACCTGGCGCCAGTCGCGCTCGGCCCCGACCCGGCGGGCCCCCTCGACCGACTGGGCTTTCAGCGGCGAGGTCTCGAACACCCAGCGGCCTTCGAAATCGCCATAGACGCCGGTCGTGGAGAGATAGCCGATCCAGTCGGGGAAGGCCTGGGCCTGAGCCAGGGCGGGGATCACCGACTCCAGGGCCGGACAGCCGTCGGGCCCGGGCGGGGCGGTGACCAGGATCGCGTTCACGCCGGTGAGGGCCGCGGCCATGGCGTCGCGGTCGTCCGGATCGGCGGGAACGATTCCTTGAGCGCGCAGAGCCTGCGCCTGCTCGGCGCCGCGCGCGGTGGCCGATATCTCCCAGCCGCGGGCCCGCAAAGCGCTGGCGAAAGCTTCGCCGACATAGCCCAGACCGAACACGAACAGACGCAACGCCAGAACTCCGCCCCCCGAAAAACTCGACTGAAACCCGTGCGGATCAAGCCTCTGAAAAAAGCCGCTTCGCAACCCCTCAAAGGGCTCTTGCAAACCGCGAAGCGCTCTGCCATAAGCCGCCTCCTCGTCGCGGGGCGCTCCTTTGGGCCTCGCCGATGCGGGCGTAGCTCAGTGGTAGAGCACAACCTTGCCAAGGTTGGGGTCGAGAGTTCGAATCTCTTCGCCCGCTCCATTCCCGGTTCTCTCTGAAATTCTGGATGCTTCCGAGCGGTCACACCGACCGGCGATTCGCGTGTCGATCCGCGCCGGGGCTTGGCCTAAGCTCGGCCGCATGACTCGCATCCGCACTTGGCGCGCCGGGCTGGCCGGCATCTGTCTTGCCGCGTTGACGGTGTCCGCCGCCTGGGCCGGACCCTCCGCCACCCTGACCAACCTGGTCGTGCGCTACGAGGCGCTGGGCGATCCGGGCGAGGATCCCGATTCCGGCGGTTCCTCCGACGCCCGCTGGCGCCTGCCCGACGTCTCACCGGCCGCCGACGCCGACCGGGCGGCCAAGCTGAAGACGATCCAGGCCGAGCTGACGGCCATGAGCCCCAAGCGGCTCTCGGACGAGGAGCGGCTGACCCGCGACCTGCTGCTGTTCAGCCTGACCGAGCGGATCGAGGCCGCCAGCTTCGATGAGGCCCGCATGCCGTTCAGCAGCGACGGCGGCTTCGACGTGATGATGCTGTACCGGGCCAGCGGCATGACCCTGCGCAACGCCGACGAGGCCAAGCGCTGGATCGCTCTCTTGAACGGCATGCCCGGCTGGTACGCCGCCAATATCGACAACGCCCGCCGCGGCGTTTCCAGCGGCTTCGTCCAGGCCGTCCCGACGGCCCAGGCGGTGCTGGAGCGGGCCCAGCGGACGGCGGCCACACCCCTGGCCGAGGATCCCCTGCTGGCCCCTTTGCGCGCGCTGCCCGCCGCCGTCCCCGGCCGCGCGGCCCTGATCGCCGAGGGCGAGACGGCGCTGACCGACAAGGTCGCCCCGGCCCGCGCCAGCTTCGTCAAGTTCATGGCTGAGGAGTACGCGCCCCACGCGGCCAAGAGCCTGGCGGCCTCGGATCTGCCCGACGGCAAGCGCTACTACGCCTTCCTGACCCGCCGGCACACGACCACCACCCTGACGCCCGACCAGATCCACGACCTGGGCCAGGCTGAAGTCGCCCGTATCCGGGGGCGAATGCAGGAGACCATGAAGGCCGCCGGCTTCCAGGGCGACCTGCCGGCCTTCATCGCCCTGCTGCGTAAGGATCCGCGCTTTTACGCCACCAGCCGTCAGCAGCTGCTGGAGAAATCCAGCGAGATCGCCAAGCGCGCCGACGACCAGCTGCCGGCCCATTTCGGCGTCCTGCCGCGCCTAACCTATGGCGTGCGGCCGGTGCCGGCCAGCATCGAGAAGGGCTACACCACCGGCCGCTATTTCGGCGGTGACCCCAAGGTCGGCCGGGCCGGCGGGCTGATGATCAACACCTCGGAGCTGGACCAGCGGCCGCTGTACGAGCTGCCGGCCCTGGTGCTGCACGAGGGCGCGCCGGGCCATCATATCCAGACCTCGCTGGCCCAGGAGCAGGTCGGCGTCCCCGAGTTCCGCCGCGGCCTCTACTTCAATGCTTATGGCGAGGGCTGGGGGCTCTATTCGGAGTGGCTGGGCGAGGAGATGGGGATCTATCGCGACCCCTATGAACTGTTCGGCCGGCTGTCGTACGAGATGTGGCGCGCCTGCAGACTCGTCGCCGACACCGGCATGCACTGGAAGGGCTGGAGCCTGGACCAGGCCCGCGCCTGCTTCACCGACAACACCGCCCTGTCGCCGGTCAATATCGAGGTCGAGCTGAAGCGCTACGTCTCGTGGCCCGGCCAGGCCCTGGCCTACAAGGTCGGCGAGCTGAAGCTGCTGGAACTGCGTCAGCGGGCCGAGAAGACGC